>JALWSN010000040.1 GCA_027080245.1 Ignavibacteriales bacterium
CGGATATTTGCCCGACGAATTTTCCACCTGAGCGTAACCAAGAGTAGAAACAAACAAAAAGATTATTAAAAATTTCTGTTTCATTTTTTAAATCGCTAATTAAATAATATTGCCAAATAAATCATACTCATTGAAATCATAAATTTCAACTGTGTAAATGTTCCCAATTTTTGCATTATTATTTTTCTTAGGAACGAAAACTTCGCCGTCGACTTCTGGGGCGTCCTTAACGCTACGCGCGGCGTAAAATTCGTCTTCCTCTCCGTCAACAATTATTTCAAGCCTTTTCCCTTTCAGGCTTGCGTTTTTTTGCGCCGAAATTTCTTTTTGTAATTCCATTAAAGCCGCCTGCCTTTCTTCCTTAATTTCCGCGGGCACAGGATCGCCCAAATCGAAGGCGGGCGTTTGTTCTTCCTGCGAGTAGGTAAAGACTCCCATTCTGTCGAATTTAGTCTCTTTCACAAAATCGTACAGTAGGTTAAAATCCTCTTCCGTTTCGTTGGGATAGCCAACAATAAATGTTGTTCTCAATGTTAGTTGCGGAATGCTACCGCGCAGATGTTCAATTAATTCAACAGTTCTGCGCCGCGATATGCCTCTTCGCATTGATTTTAGGACGTTATCCGAAATATGTTGCAACGGCAAATCGATGTACTTTAATATTTTCGGATTGTTCGCAATTTCTTCAATCGCGTCCTCCGGGAAATGTGAAGGGTAGGCGTACATTAGTCTAATCCAACGCAATTTTTCAATTTCGCTTAATTTAGCAAGCAGGACAGCAAGTTGGCGTTTGCCGTAAATGTCAATTCCGTAATCCGTCGTGTCCTGTCCTATTAGAATCAATTCTTTTACGCCTTTATCGGCTAAGCTCTTTGCTTCCTCCGTTAGTCTTTCTATTGGTTTTGAACGATGCCCACCGCGCATTAAAGGGATAGCGCAAAAAGAACAGGGGTTGTCGCATCCTTCCGAAATTTTTAAGTAGGCGTAATGTTTAGGAGTAGTTAGTTCTCGTTCGCCTAATAATTCCCGCTTTAACCTGCCGCCAACAGATTCCACAACACCCTCAAAAGCTTCAACTCCAAAATAATTGTCCACTTCCGGAATTTCCTTTCTCAACTCGTTTTTGTAACGCTCGGAAAGGCAGCCGGCTACAATCACGTTTTTTATTTTGCCCTGTTTTTTCAATTCCACAGCTTCCAGAATTGTGTTAATTGATTCTTCCTTTGCCGCTTCAATAAAGCCGCAAGTGTTTATTATTATTGTCTCAGCGTTTTCGGA
The DNA here is from genome assembly GCA_027080245.1 of Ignavibacteriales bacterium. Taxonomy (GTDB): domain Bacteria; phylum Bacteroidota; class Ignavibacteria; order Ignavibacteriales; family Melioribacteraceae; genus WFQV01. The sequence goes on from JALWSN010000040.1 coordinate 1,279, forward strand.
AGTGTTCGTAACCCTGAATTTATTGGCTTTCAGCTGTTTGATTAACCGCTCGGAATCTACCACGTTTTTTGAACAGCCTAATGTAATTACTTCAATATTTTTTCTTTTTTTCATATTTTACTTTTAATCTCAATGTTAATTTTTTTAAAATTTTACATTTCTCTATTCTCGCATTTTTTACTCAACTTTGTTCCAACCCAATTGCACATTCTCCAATGAACACTACTAATTGCTTTAAATAATCTTTATTGAATAGTCGTCAACAATTGTTCTAAGCGTAAATAAAAATCAAATAGACAATTGGCGAAAGAAAAATCAGCGAATCGAATCTGTCGAGGATTCCGCCGTGGCCGGGAATAAGCGAAGAGGAATCTTTAATTTGCGCGTCACGCTTGAACATGCTTTCGACGAGGTCGCCAAGTTGTCCGAATATTCCCACGCTAAGCCCAATCAAAATAACCTTTTGCCAGCCAATGAAATCCAAAACAATTAACTTTGCGGCAACCATTGTTATTATTGCCGCAGCAAATCCGGCTAAGAAACCTTCCCAACTTTTTTTAGGGCTTATTTTTGGATAGAGTTTGTGTTTTCCGATTGCGGTTCCTACGAAAAAGGCGGCGGAATCGCAAATCCAAATAGCGGCTAAAAGAGCCATTATCAGGAACGCACCATAGTTGTAATTAAAAGGCGTTCCTTGAAACAGTTCCCGAATTCTAACAAGAAAGGAAAGGAAGAATCCAATGTAAAAAAGCCCGATTAAAAATCTACCTGCGTTTTCAGTGGGCGAGCCTTCAGATGAAAACAATTCAATAATCAACGCTACGCCAATAATCACGGCGTAAAGCGCCGCCAAATGAAACTGGAACAGATAAGAATTAATAACGACAAGATTTATTGAAAAAATCCCCCAAGTTTTCAATAATGTAATTTTGTTTGATTTAAATGAAAGGAACTCCCAAAAACCAATAGTGGCAATTAGTTCGACGAAAATTAAAAACGGAACTCCGCCAAGGT
>JALWSN010000041.1 GCA_027080245.1 Ignavibacteriales bacterium
CTTAGTTGGAAGCGGAGAACAAAAGCCTTGCCGAACGCGCGGAAGACACCGTAACGCTTAACGTGGTTACCGAAATGCTTCTTTCAAGGAACGACCCGCTGGAAATAATTTCAGCCGCTTTCGAAAAAATTTCTCACCTTAAAAAAATTCCCTGCCTTGCTTTAATTAACGTTGAAGGCGAAAAAGCTAAAGTAATCGTTCAGTTTTACAATCACCCCGAAATTAAGACCGAGTTAAAATCCGTCGCAATAAAAAAAATTGTGCTCGATGAAATATTAGGCGGCGGCGGAATTTTACTCCGTCCCTTCACCGAAGCCGACGAGGAGGTTAAGTTTGAATTTTCGAACGGCTTCAAACCAAGTTTCGTTTTGTTAATTCATTCGGGCTTCCTTGACGAAAATGAAATTCTTGTGATTTTGGAAGAGGGAACCAACAGGGAGAAAATCAAAAACAACATTCCGCTATTTCTTCAAATTAAAAATTTCATTAAGTGGCGAATTGAAAACCTCGAGCTTCTGAAAAAAATTGAAGAGCAAAACAAACTCCTTTCTCAAAAGGTCGAAGAGCAAACCCAAGAAATTAACGCGCTATTTGAGCGTTACCAAGCGTTAGTGGAAAATTCGCAGGACGCTATTATTCTTCACAAAGAAGGGGCTATTCATTATGCAAACAAAAAAGCGGCGGAATTTTTGGGGTTTGAAGAAAGCTCGGAACTTATTGGAAAAAACATCTGGGACTTCCTTGCCGTGGAAGAGACCGAACGAGTAAAAAATAGAATCGAGGAAACCCTCGCCTCAAAAAAAGCCGCGCCGTTTGAAGAATTTAAAATGCTCGACAAAAACGGCAAACCGCTTACGGCTGAGGTTAGTGGGCTTAATATTACAGAACGGGGGGAGACTTTTACTTTGCTGACAATACGGGACTTACGCCCTCGCTTGGAGTCGGAACAAGCGCTGAGAGAAAGCGAAGAACGCTTCAGGAAAGCGTTCCACACCAATCCGGATTCAATTAATATTAACAGATTGGAAGACGGGCTTTACATTTCGGTTAACGAAGGGTTCACAAAAATTACCGGCTGGACGCCCGAAGAAACAATCGGTAAAACTTCCGCCGAAATAAATATTTGGCAGGATTTGAACGACAGAAATAGGCTGGTAAAGGAGCTTAAGAAAAAGGGTTATTGCAAGAATTTGGAGGCGAATTTTGTAGCGAAAGACGGACGGGTATTGCGGGGACTAATGTCCGCGTCGGTAATCAGGCTTAATGGTGTGCCCCATATTATTAGCGTTACGAGGGACATTACTTCGATTAAACGCGCGGAGGAAGAGTTAAAGTTCCGCAACAAATTATTAACAAGCATTTTCAATTCGCTTAATTACCCGTTTTACATTGTGGACGCTAAAAATTACGAAATTATTTTAGCTAACCAAGCTGCCGAGAAATTCTCCAAAACCCAAAGCAAGCATTGTTACAAATACATTTGGGGGCTCGAGCAACAGTGCGATCCCGAATTGTGCTCGTTGGAGCATATTAAACAAAAGAACGAACCTTACGCTACTGAATTAAGCGTTGCCGTAGATGGACGGCAAAAATATTTTTCAATACACGGCTACCCTATTTTTGACAACGAGAACAACCTTGTTCAAATAATCGAATACGTTTTGGATATTACCGAGTTCAAAGAGGCTTCGGAAAAACTTAAGCAAAGCGAGCTTAAGTACCGTCGGCTATTTGAGGACGCCGTGGTTGGATTGGTGGTAATGGACGGCAGTGGCAAAATATTAAACGCCAATCAGAAAGCGTGCGAACTTTCGGGCTACCCGAAGGAAGAATTGTTAACAAAGAATGCAAGGGAGTTCTTTTCCGAAAAAGAACTAAAAGAAAATCCTCTACGTATTAAAGAAGTGTTACGCGGCGAGTTCGGCTTTCAGGAAAGGAATTTAATCCGAAGGGATGGGACAGTAGTTCCCGTGGAGTTGCATTCTAAGACAATTGGCGAGAATGAAATTCAAATTTTCCTAATGGATTTAACGGACAAGAAAAAAGCCGAGGAGATTAAAAAGAAATCTGAAGAGCAGTTCAAAAAAATATTTACGATGTCTCCCGTCGGAATTGTGCTTATTCGACAGGGCAAAATTGTTTTTGCAAATCAATCGATAACCAAATTGTTTGCGGCGGAAAACCCGGAAGAGCTTATTGGCAGAGTGATTTTTGATTTTATTCATCCGGATTTCAAGGAAATTGCAAGGAAAAGAATGAAATTCCTCGTTGAACATCCCGGGACAGCTGTAAGAACGATGGAAGAAAAGATAATCGATTTAAAAGGCAACGTAAAAGACGTTTTGATTGTGGGACACAATATCGAGTTAGACGGCAAGCCGACAATTCAGGGTTACATGTACGACATTACCGAACGAAACAAAATTTTACGCGACCTGCAGGAAGCAAAAGAAAAAGCACAGTCGGCCGACAAATTAAAATCCGAATTCTTAGCACAAGTCTCTCACGAAATCCGAACTCCGCTAAATGTAATTCTTAATTACACTAATTTGCTAAGGGAAGAGCTTGCGCCTCGGCTGGAAGGCTCTCACGATTTTGTTTTTGCCGGAATAAATAAAAACAGCAAAAGAATTATTCGAACAATCGACATGATTCTGAACATGTCGGAAATTTCCCTCGGAACTTATTCCCCGTCGCCTAAGAATTTTGACTTGCATGATGATGTGCTTTTCGGGCTTTATTACACGTTTAAACAATACGCGGCGGAAAAGGGAGTTGATTTGTTGATTGAAAAAAAGGCAAACAATTGTATTATTAAAAAGGACCATTATTCGGTAAGTCAAATTTTTGAGCATTTACTGGATAACGCAGTAAAATTTACCGAAGACGGGCATGTGAAAATTACAATTGACAGGGACGAGAGCAAAAGGCTGTTCGTTGAAATTAAGGATACGGGGATAGGCATTCCGCCATCCCGGATTGAAAATCTTTTCCAGCCCTTCGAGCAAGAGTTTACGGGTTACACACGGAAATACGAAGGGGCTGGGTTGGGGCTTTCCATTGTTAAAAGCTACTGCGAATTGAACGAAGCGGAAATTAAAATCGATTCGGATAAAAACCAGGGCACAACAGTAAGGGTTACGTTTAATTAATTGCGAATTTCAATTTTATTGCAACCAAAAGCGGAACAATAAAAGGGGAATATCTGGATGGATCGGTTGCTTTAGCAAAGCCATTTCTTCGGGATAGCGGACGGGAATTTTCCTTTAAAGTAATCCCTCATCTTCTTAAGAGGAGGGACGGGGTGGAGTTATTGGGAAAGTCTTAAGGAATAAGTCTTAAGCAATAAGTTTGCTGAGATTTACAATTTTTACTAATTTGCTAAATTTTTTAATTACAAAAAAGAGTAGTTTGTTCGTTGAATTTGTGCCGTTTCTACGGAACTCAGGTTAACTTTTTTTGTTGATTTAGCTACAAAGGTTGCCTCCTTACGGAACGACATTCTTCACAATTTTTTTGAGTCATTAAAAGTGTTAGTAAAGATTAACCCCCGATTTGGCGAAAGCTTCCCGCTGGAATAGTCGGACTGCCTTTTGCTTTTGCGAAGTCACTCTTTCGATACTGCTCCATTGCCGTCAGCTTTAGCGAAGCCATCCCTTTGGGACAGCTGACGGTATTGAGAAAGGAAAATAATTTTCGGCTTTAGCCACATTCTAATTTCATTCGGAATTCTAACAATGGGACTAAAGCCCATTAGTTTTGTTTTTAACTTCTAACCGTCTAAATCCTACGGAAATGTCTCATGAACTCACAGCAAAATTAAGCTTTTAACTTTTATCTTCTAAATTTCTGACATTAACTTACTGGTAATTTTGTTTTTTTAGAAAACATTACTGTTTGCTTTTGCTGTCATTCCGAACCTCGACGGAGTCGAGAGTGAGGAATCTCTTTCGTTTAAAATTCTACAATTTAGATGGGATTTCTCTCCCCGATAAATCGGGGGTCGAAATGACAATTTACTTTATTGTCATAGTCGGAAAAGCTCATGAAAAATCGACTAAATCCTGTTAAAAATTTTGTAATCAAAAGAAGAGAAGTGGGTTCATTGAATTTGTGCAGTTACTACGGGACGACATCTTCGTAGAACACAAAATAATAAAACAAAAAAAATAGCTCCATCGAAGCGGAACTTAAAAAGGAAGGACCTTCTTCGACCAGATGTAAATTGGGGCTACGGCGCAAAAGGTTTCGTTTTCTCCAACATTCTGCGGGACTCGCCGAGACAATCTTGGAGGATGAATAGGGGTTAGAACGTTTGGATGGAGTGATGGATGGTTGGATTAATTGGGGCTTAATAAGATTTCTTTCCTGACAATCGTTTGCTGATTTTTCAATAGAAATAAACTAAAAAGGTTTTTTTCGAATTTGGGTTTTTGTGTTATTATGGTTTAAATTTCAAAAATAAAGTTTGATTTATTTGAGTTAAATAATAGCTAAAATATCTTTTGGGAGCGCTCCTTTTAACGCCCCATTAATCCAATTATGCAATCATCCAATTTGTCGCGGCGAAAAACCAATCCGCGCAACAAATGTTCCTATTCATAATTTAACCAAGAACCACGCACTAAGAACAAAGCACATTATTAAAACCTTTGCGAGAGGTTCAGAAAAACTCTTCCGTAAGAATGGACTCCTTCGAGAATGCCTTCGTAACTAAGGGAGAAACTTAGCTTACGGGTGAAACTTAGCCCCAAATCGAGCATCAGGACATTTTCAATTACTTCCGGCGCATTGTTCGGGAAAGAATAATAAATATTTTTGTAACCGCCGGAAAGGTAAACCAATCCCTTGAAGACGTAACGCGAAAATCTTAACGAAGCGATGTTGCCTAAAATGAAACTCGTTGAAATCAAATGTTCGTTAAGAGACGCGGTAGCGTTCAAGTAGGGCAAACGGGAATACGAAGCCGAGAATCCCGCATTGTAGCTAGGCTTGGGATCTCCGCGGCGGTTGTTAAAACTACCGTTTACGCTTAAATAAACCCGCCTGAATGGACGAAGGGAAAACCTCAATCTGAAACCCTGCCGGGTAGCGTCGTCCAGCAAACGCTCGGCAAAGGATTTGTAAGTTTCGTAGTAAATTACGTTTTTGCGAGCGTCGTAGCCGAAGGACAAACTTGCCGAGCGGGACAATCTGAACCTCAGCGAAAAATAAAGACTTGTTAATTTGAAGTCCGAACTTTCGACCCCATTGATTCTTTTGTAAAGGTCAATTTCGGTGGAGAAAAAGAGGAAAACATTTTTAATTACGTCGTTGTTGTGCTGAATGTAAACAAAACGCCTGTCCGTTTTGCCGTGGTTAGATTGCTGAAAAAATGCCGCATTAGTCTTCATTGTACCCGCGCCAAGCGAATCTTCCCGCCCGAGGTAAACGCCGTATTCAAAAAGTTTTGAATTAAAGCCGTAATCAGTAAAATTTGGGCGCGAACCGGCAACCGCGCCGAACAAGAATCCGCCTGTTTTAACGCCAATGCTAACGCCGTCAATTGCGCCAACGTTGTTTAGATTAGGATTAATTCTTCTTCCAATCCAAATGTTAAAATTTGCCGAGGGCTTGTAATTCAAAGCCAAGTTGTAAACGGTTAAGTAATCCTGCGGTCTTTTTTGCAGAGCCTTCCACTGGTCAGCTCGGTATTTGAAATTAAAATAACTAGTGAAAGAAACGTTAGAGCCGGCAATATTCAAAGCGTTAAACGAGGATGAAAACCGCCAGCGCTGGTAATCCGTACCGAAGGCGTTCGAAAAATTCGAATAAGAGGAAAGGCTCAGCCTGCCGTAAACAGTGGGTTCGGCATTCCCGATTTTTGCTTTGCCGATTTTAACTTTAACAACTGCGGCTTTTTTAAGCAAATCCTCCGCTAGGGATTTTTTCTTTCCGCCCCTTTTTTGTTCAACGCTTTTAATTTTTGCAAAAACCAATTCGCCCTTTTTCAGCTTCCACTTGGCAATTGGCAAAGCGGCAACAGACTTAGAGGATTTGTATTTTACTTTTAAGGCAGGCTTAAGCAAGGTATTAATTTTCAGGAACAAAGTATCCCCGGTTTCAATTCCCTGCGTGGAAGGGAAAGAGACGTAAACCATGGTGGGCGAGACGAATGAAATTTTACCCGAAACGGTTTTACGTTGCGCCTGCAAACCCACGGCAAATAATAATCCAAGTAATAATATTTTTTTTACCATCTTTTGAACTTCCGAATTTTTCTGAATCTTTTTGCTTTGTCGTCTCCGCCGCCGTCTCCTTCCCCGCTGCCTGTGGGATGACAATCGTAGCAAGCCGAGCTTTTGTAAACGTAATTTGAAACGCCGCTGTGTTTGGAATCCATCTGAGCCTGGTCGTGTTCGTGGCAGGTAATGCAAGAGAATACGGAGTAATCGTTGGGGTCGATGTGGCAATCCGAGCATTGATTCCATTCGTTGTTGTGCTTGCCGGAGTAAATCGGGAAATATTTGCCGTCGTGGTCGAACGTTGCCGGCTGCCAAGCGTCCTGACTGTGGCATTGGGCGCAATCCGTGGGGAAGCCAGCCGCGGCGTGGGAAGGATTGTTCGTATTGTCGTAATCATTCCTATGGCAGCCAACGCATTCCGTAGGCGCTTTGGAATAATCCGACGATGTGTGACAATCCGAGCATTGATCCTTAATTTTTACGTGCGCGCCTTGAATTACGTAGAAATTGTCGTGAATAGTAAATTTAGCCGGACTCCAGCCGGGGTCGGTTGTGTGGCATTGTTGGCAATCGAGCGGCACGTTCAACGAAGCGTGATTGGGATTAGTTGCCGAATCGTAATCTTTCCGGTGGCACGCGGCGCAATCGGTTGGCGTGCCCGCATAGCCGTTTACGTGGCACTGAGCGCAATCTACAGCCAAGTGCGCGCCTGTAAGCGGGAAGTTCGAAGTGGCGTGATTGAACGAACCTTCCTTGCTGCCGTCGGGGTGGCAGGCGTAACATTGCGACGAAGCGTAAATGTAGCCCTGAACGCCGTTGTGGTCTTCGTCTGTTTTTGTTTTTTCGTGCTCGTGGCAATCAATGCAGCTGAACTTCACGTAATCGTTCGGGTCGGTGTGGCAATCCGTGCATTGATTCCATTGGTTGTTGTGCTTGCCGGAATAAATGGGGAAAAACTTTGAGTCGTGATCGAACGTTGCCGGCTGCCAGGCGTCCTGACTGTGACACTGAGTGCAATCGGTGGAAAATTTCAACTGTTTGTGGTTCGGATTTGTAGTTGCGTCGTAATTGCTCTGGTGGCAGCCAATGCATTCGGTGGGAGTGTTCGAATAGCCTTGCGCGTGGCATTTAGCGCAATCGTCTTTGATTTTTGCGTGAGCCCCTTCCAAAACGTAAATTTTGTCGTGGTCGAACGTGGTTGGCTTCCAGCCGGGCGAAGTTGTGTGGCATTCAACGCAGTTAGTTGAAAAATTCAATTTTACGTGGTTGGGATTGGTTGTTTTTTCATAGTCCGAACGATGACAAGTAACGCAATTTTTGTCCAGCTCGTTGAAACTTCCTGGCGTGTGGCACTTAAAGCAGTTGGAGATTTTGTGACCTCCGGTAAGCGGGAAAAAGTCGTGCGAAAACCCACTCATCGACCAATTGGGCGAATTCAACAAATGGCAATCCTGACAATTTTTCGAAAAGTTCGACGCAACGTGATTGGGATTTTTAGCGTTCAAATAATTGTTGGCGTGGCAGGAATAGCAATTAACGCCGAGGGTTTCGAAGTTCAATTTTTCCGCTTGCGCATGGCATTGCTTGCAATCCAGATGGGTGTGCGGTCCGATTAACGGGAATCTGCCAAAGCGGTGAATGTCGGTAATATTTTGCACAATCCAGGAGGAGGGATTGTGGCACCTGCCGCAATCCAGCCCCACGCTGTTTTGGTGAACGTCCTGATGACAGGAATTGCATTCGGGCTTAGCCGAAGTAAATTTCAGGTCCTTGTGGCAATCCTGGCAATCGAGCTCTTTGTGCTGCCCTGTAAGTTCAAAGCCGGTGGAAGCGTGATTGAAGCTTGTTGTTTTGGGATTTACTTTCCAGCTTGTTGGTTGGTGGCACTGCCCGCAGGGAATCGTTAAATTTTTGCCGTGGGGCGAACGTTGTGCAAATAAGCTCGAACCAAGAGCCAGTAAAACTATTAAGAATGACAACTTGCGCATGTTACATCTTCTATTTTAAATTTAACAAATCGTTTATTTCCTTTTTTAACAATTTTGTGGCAGGCAAAGCAATTAACATTTGTGTGCGCGCCTGCAAGGGGAAAGCGAGTTTTTTCGTGATTGAATTTAACGGGCTTCCAATTGTCGAAAGAATGGCAGCGCAGGCAATCGGTTTTTCCGTTTTCTTTGAACTGCCCGAAGTGAACGTCCGCATGGCATTGAACGCAATCGGAAGTAAGCGTTTTAAAAATTTGGACTTTGGCTTTTTTCTCTTTTTTAATGTGACATTCCACGCATTGAACTTCTTTGTGCTTGCCTTCGAGCGGGAAATCGGTAAGCAAGTGATTGAATTTAACTTCAGTCCAGCTTTCGGGCGAATGGCAACCGGAGCAATTTTCCTTGCCGATGAACTTTTCGCTCATTACCGACTTGTGAACGTTGGAATGGCATTTAACGCATTGGAAGGATTCGAATTTGAACTTCCAATTCTTTGAATCGCTGTTTTTCACGTGACAAGCCACGCAAGGGGTTGCAAGGTGCGCGCCAACCAGTTTAAAGGCGGTCGATTGGTGCTCTTCAATTCCAAACTTTGCCTCTGCAAATCCGTTAACAGTGTGGCAATTGGAGCAATCGGGGTTAACGCCGTTCCTTATTAGCTCGCCTTTGTGAAAATCCTTGTGGCAATCGGCGCAAAATTTGTGTTTGGGTCTGCTGTTAAGATTTTTGCCGTGGCATTTTGAACATTTCACGAAGCGGTGTTTCCCTTTTAACGGGAAGTTGGTTAACGAGTGGTTGAAATTCTTAATTCCGCTAATTTTTTTGAAAGAGGCGGTGGAATGGCAGCGGGCGCAATTTTTTCCGAATTTGCCGCGGTGAACGTCCTTGTGGCAGGAAGAACAATTCTTGAATTTCAAGCCTGTAAACCGCTGGGTTTCAATTCCATTTCGCCGGGATTTGGGATGACATTTTTGGCACACCGTTTTAATGTGCGCTCCGGTTAAT
>JALWSN010000042.1 GCA_027080245.1 Ignavibacteriales bacterium
TTATGCCGGGGGCAGACCTTACACTCCCATTGATCCCGTTGCTTCCGCAAAGCAAAACAAAGCGGTTTACATTACTTCTCAAACAAATTCGCAAAGGCATCCCGATTATTTCCGAATTGACTTAAAGCTCTCTTACCGCTTGAACAAAGGCTCTACATTTCAAGAGTGGGCAATTGAAATTCAAAACATTACGGATCACCAAAATGTTTTCCAGCAGGTTTGGGACCCGATTAATCGAAAAATGAAAACTGATTACCAGCAAGGCTTTTTCCCGATGTTGCTGTACAGGATTTATTTCTAACCGGAATAAATTATTGGATGAGTGGATTGTTGGATGATTGGATTAATGTAACATAGATTGCTTGCTTCGCAGCCCCAAAGGACTCTGTTGGGGAGTTCCTTCGGAACAATCTGCGCAAGACAACGTAGTAATACACTTGTGTTCTGTCACAAATATTTACTATTTTTGTGACAAAGAAAAGCTGGAAAATGTCAGAAACAATAATAAAAAAAATCGAAAAAAGAATAAATAAATTCCCAAAAGGAAAAATAATCTTCATTAAAGATTTTGCAGGGATTGGAAATAATGAGGCAGTAAGACAATCCCTTAAAAGACTTGTTGAGAAAGGCAAACTCAGAAAATTATCCCAAGGCATTTATTACAAACCTCAAGAAGATAAGATACTTGGTGCAATTTACCCCTCAATAGAAAATATTGTTAAAGCTATCGCAGAGCGGGACAAGGCGAGAATAATCCCAACAGGTTCTTATGCATTAAATAAATTAGGATTATCGGAACAAGTGCCTATGAATATTGTTTATTTAACAGACGGCTCGGCAAGAAAAATTAACGTTGGAAATTTCACGATTACACTAAAGAAAACATCTCCTAAAAACTTGTCTATTAAGCACAATCTTAGCAATTTGCTTGTGCAAGCATTAAAATCACTCGGTAAAAACAACATTACTCCGGCAATCAAATCAAAAATAAAAAACATTTTAAAAGAAAGCGGAGAAATCAGCCAAGTTGAATCGAGCATAATAAATGCTCCCCTCTGGATTCAGAATTTCTTAACATCAATAATAAAAGAAATCGAAAATGAATAATTGGCTAAGTCTTCCTGTCGAGACACAAAGAGAATTGTTTAATCAAATCAGCGCAAGAACCGGATTGCCTCCGTTCGCCGTTGAAAAAGACGCTTGGGTTACTTTGGCATTGAGAATGTTATTTACTTCAAGACTAAAGGAATATCTTGTTTTTAAAGGAGGCACATCATTAAGTAAATGTTACAACTTAATCAATAGATTGTCGGAAGATATTGATATCGCTGTTGATAGAAAATTTCTCGGTTTTTCTGGAGATCTATCACCCGGACAAATCAGAAAATTAAGAAGGAGCACACATAATTTTGTTAAAAACGAATTGCCCGATTTTTTGCGTAATGAATTCGAGCAATACGGCATTGACAATAAAGAATATCAAATTCGAGTTCCTAACGATAAAATATCAGACCAAGATCCCGAAATATTATTCATAAAATACAAAACGGTCTTTAATGAAGAGAATTATTTGCAGCCTGACGTGAAGATTGAATTAAGCGGAAGGTCGCTTTTTGAGCCTTTTGAAGAAAAGGAAATAGGTTCGTTGGTGGACAAAGAATATCGTGATTCATACTTTGCCGAAAGAAATTTTACCGTAAATGCAGTATTACCTGAAAAGACACTAATTGAAAAAATGATTCTTCTTCATGAAGAATTTCATAAAGCAAAAGAGAAAATGAAAGCACATAGAATGTCCCGCCATTTATACGATATTTTTAAAATTATGGAGACAGAATATTTTCAAAGTATCCCTTTCGCCAAGTTTGCGAAATTTTACGTTTGGTTTGTCCAATTTAAATCGGCTATAAAAACCTATTAAATTATTTTTACGGCAAGGTTAAGACTGTCAAAATGGCAGAGTATTTTCTTAATTTGTGTGCCCGTTTTTCTCAATCAATTGGAGCTTAATTATTGTTGCTGCCAAGTCTATTTCTATGCCGTTCACGTAATAAGTGGAGCCGTACAAATCGAGCAAATCAAAATTAAAATAATCGTCTTTCATCAAAATAACGCTAAGCTCCTTACCCTCCCTGCGTTTACCGTAAAAGTCGAGGTAATCTTCAACTCTATTAAGCGCTTCTTCCTCTAAATAGTTTTGGTCTGTGCTGTTATATGGAGCTTTTATTGATTTGGAAATTTCCTGCCCTCTGAAAAAATATGAATTGTAATCTGTCATTGAGCCTGTAACACCTTGATTGCCGTCAATTTCAATAGTAACTTTTTTGGCGATGTCCATTGCGTAGCGTTTTACGGGACTCGTATTAGCGATATAAACTGAATCTGCGCTTATTGAGTCCCCATAATCTAAAGCAAAACGACTCCAAATTACATAATCACCATTGCTATAAACAAACAACCAAACCTCGCAGGTTTTGGCAAGTTCTTTAAGATTTTCAGTGGCATCCTCTGGAGTGTCGAAAGTAAGTTCGTCAAAATCCTCTAATCGACTGATAGAATAAGAACTTAGCCCAACAAAATTAACATTTGCGCCTGTATCAATATGTTTTAGCATAGTTTTAATTATTTTAAGTCCGTCTAATGCCGTTATTTCATCTGACGAATCATAGATGTAAATATCTTCTCCATAATAATTTTTCTCATATTCATTTTCAGATGTTGAGAACGTATAAACTGAAGTGGGCAAACAATCAGTTCCGTTATCGGGGCATTGAGGTTTTATCACCCCGTCATAATAAACAATACCTTCATCTTCCCTTTCTTCACGCCAAAATTTTAGAATTAAAAACCTCTTTACTGTGCCACCTTCGGTATATTCAAAAATCTGTCCCGCCTCAAAAGCTCCGTCGGCAACATCTTTGGGGTCTCCGTGCTCGTCATCAATATGTATATTAATGTTGTTATCTCCCATAGTTCCCATAGTAACAGTATCAGTTGAGGAAGCCCCAACAGAATCATAAACATTAACATTCTGTTGCCTTGGTGCGCCGAATTGAGTGAGAGTGATAGCCCCCAACTTGCCGATAATATCGAAACTCACGGTTTTTTCTATTTCGTCAATTTCCACGGTTCGCAAATCCAACGCGCCGGCAAAAACAACCTTTTCCGAGCCTGATTCGGGAAGATTCACAACCAAGTGGAAAACGTGTAGTTCGCTTTCGTCTGCGCTTTCCAAGATAGTTTGGACATCGCCGTCGTAAAGTAATTTTAACGTAACCCGCTGGATTAAAATTTCGCCTGCGTCAAGAAGAGTGTCGTCCTCAATTTTCTTTTCAATCGTTCCCGGGTCAATAAGATAGTAAGTCCAATCATCATACAAAGAGCCTGACCAAGCATCAGTATAGTGTCTTAAAGTTACGTTCACAGCCTACTCCTTTCATCTTCTACCTTGCCTACTTTGTAGATTTGCTTAGATGTCCGGGCTCCAACCGAAACAACAAGTGGGCGTTCCATTAAGGATTTATTTAACTCATCAATTTTACTGATAAGTTCCTTATTTTGAACTACGATATTATGCCCGGAAATCTCCGAATAAATTTTAGGCTTTAGTTCGTTTTGGAATATTTGAATAAAATCCTTTTCCGGTGCAATTAACTCATCGTGCCAGCCTTCAATAAATCCCATTTGCCCTTCGGGAAGCCTACCGCCTTCGGCAAAACGAGGCATCTTTGGCGGTTCTTCGGCTGCTATTTTTGCAACGTTTGCCATACCTGCGGCTATAACCGCCGCTTCCAAAATGAAATTTAAAGGAGGCGGGGCGGTCAATGCTTTTGTTGCAGCTTGATAAGTATTCCAAATTGCGTTGGCTATTGCAATCCCTTTACCCACAACGGTAAACCGATTCACAGCAGTACCGATAAAATTCAAAACTTCCAAGATATTTTGAATTTCCGCAAGCGTCGATTGCTTTATTAGTTCCTTTTTGCGCTGGAAATAATACTGATCAATAATTTCCTTAGCCCCAACCACATCTTTGTATTTTTGTAAATCGGCTTGATACTGTGCATCCAAAATATCTAACTCCCGTTTGGATTCGTTTTGAATGGAATTGAACTTCATATCTTGGAGCTCTTGAATTTCATCTGCGGTTTTAACGGTATCGAGTTCAGTGGGAATTTTTAACGGTGGTATTTTTAGACCCAAATCGCCGAAGTCGGAAATATCTTTGCCTTCTAATTTAAATTTTACTTTTATTTGAATTAGCGCTTTTTCATTCTCAAGAGCTTTAATTTTTTTCTCAATTTCCGCAAGCTCGTCAACCGTCTTAGCCGTAGCCTTTTGCTTTTCAAGTTCTTGAATTTTAGCCTCTATGCCTCCCAAAAGTCCGGTTGTCTCTTTAATGGATTTCTTTACAATCTCAGCACGTTTATGCTCGTAAACAGTTGTTAAGCGTGTGATTGCCTCCTGATATTCCTTTTGTGAAATAGCTTTGGCGTCCAAGGCATCTCGCAAAAGCCGGACGTCGTGATTGTATGCCTGCTCTGCTCGTTTCAACTGTTTGCTTACATCGGTTTTTTGCTCTTCAACTTCGAGGCGTTCAATTAAAGATTTGTAAGAGGACTGAAGAGATGCCTTAATTTGTTCTCTTTTCTTGGCAATTTCTTCAGTAAGCTGTTTTTCGTATTCCAAAAGATTGTTGACGTTCTTTTGCTGTTGAGCAAGTTCGGCCCTTTTCTGTTTGAGAACATCCAAATTTGAACCGATTTGCTCATAACGCCTAACGTCCAATTCCTGTCCGGAAAGTGCTTTTTGTGCGGAGACAACCGCCTCTTTTACGCCTTTAAGTTCCTGCTCAAGTTCTTTTAGTGAACGCCCCGCAAATTTATCGGCAGCATTTCCCATTTTGTCAATATTCTCTGCGCTTTCGTCGGCTTTGTCGCTAAACAGTCCAACTATCTCCACAAGCGTTGTAATCCCGAGTATTGCCCAACCGATTGGACCCAGAGAAGAAAAGAACCCTTTCACCGCAATGCCCGCCGCGCGGAAAGAACCTGCCACGCCAAGCGTAGCAACCGAGAGGCTTTCCTCCGAGGCAACCAATCCCGCATCTGCAATGGAGGCTTTAATTGTTGCTCCTACTCCCGCCTCAATAGCTGCGTTCTTAAACATCAGTTCCTTTACAAGGGGAGTGAGCCCAAAGGCTTTGAGTGAGAAATAGACACCTCCAAGTGTAGTTAAACTGCCAATTACACCTGTAATTGTCGGTGAAAACTCGTTAAGAGTGGAAAGAATTTCATTTAATCCTTTTACCGTTGGGGTAAAAACAACTGCTATCCCCTTCCCTATGCTTGCCTGAATATTTGTTATCGTATCTTCGAAATTGCTTTGAACGCCCGCGAGAGAATCACTCATTTGGTTTAGCATATTATGGAATTTTCCACCCTCACTCGTAGCCTTTTTGAATGCGTCGGCTACCATTTCGGCGGAAATTTTACCTTCGGACATCTCTTTTTTCAATTCCGCCATTGATTTACCGGTCTCCTTGCTTATTACTTGAAGCGGGTTAAAACCGGCATTAATCAATTGCAGTAAATCCTGCCCCATAAGATGACCGGTTGATTGAATTTGAGCGAACGCGAGTGTTAAAGATTGAAGTTTATCGGCATTGCCCATTGAGACATCGCCGAGTGTTTTTAAGGTTGGGACTACTTTATCGGCGGTAATACCAAAAGAAAGGAGCGTTTGCGCGGCTCTTTGCAAATCTTGGAATTGCAATGGCGTTTTAGCGCCAAACTCTCTTAAATCTTTAACAACTTTTTTAGCCTTCTCGGCATCTCCTATTAAAACTTTGAAGGAAATATCCGCCTGCTCAAAATCTGCAGCTACTTTTAAAGGAGTTCCAAAAGCGGAGCGTAAAACATTGAAGGTTTCCTGAAAGCCCTGAATAATTTCCCTGGCATTATTGAAACCCATTGAGATTCGGGTTGTTAAACCGTTAACTTCCTGTTTACCGAACTTGAAACTTTTGTAAAGTTCTTTTATATTTTCGTCGGTAAGTTGAATTTCTGCGTTGGCTTGTTTGCCGTCAATGGTTATTTTTAATTTAATTTCGTTGGTTGCCATAATGAAATACTCAATTAAAATGAAATTGTCTCATAAGATCTCCGCCTACATAACGGCGATAAATTTTCTATTATTAATTGCATTCGAGCCTCTTGCCAAAAATCATTTGTTTATGCTATTCTTTTTCCTCTCCGCTTCGCCGTTCTTAATGTGGATTGTTCACATATTACTTGGCGGCTATCCGGTTAAAAATGACGAAAGAGGTAATCATTATGAAAATTGAGCTTTTCCCGAACTGGTTAAAATTGCTTATTAGTTCCGCTCTTGCTTTTTCATTTATTTTAGCTGGCATAAGTAACTTTTTCGGAGTAATATTTCTTGTCGTTACCGCTCATTACATAGTTAAAATATTTATGGAATATATGAACCAATTTGATTAATTCAACATTAAACATTCATAATTCTTAATTCTTCATTCTTAATTGCTTAATTTCCGCTGCTCTGTACCGCATTTCGTTTAGTTCCTGAACCAAAGTTGTGTAATACCAATCGTAAGCAAGGGAAACGTCAAGGTTTTCTATTGTCGGGATTTTGCTGATGTCCCCGCCGGCAAGTTTCCAAAGAACCGCATCGACGGTAATTTCGGGCTTGAAATACTGCGTTTTAACCTCAGAGAGTTTTTCCAGTTCTTCATACGCAAAAGCAAGCTCCGCATTTAATTTGCGGAACTTGCCTTCATAACGGGAAACAAACTCTCTTCTCTTGCGAAAAAATCATTTACAAGCCTCGTAATTTCGGGGAAATCCTTATCCGTAAGCTCCGTAAATTTTTCGCCGGCAATAACGGAAACGAGTCCTTCAATGCCTCCGCTTTTGATGAGATTTACAATAACTCCCATTTCGTTTTCGGCTTTGGAGTTTTCGAGTATTTCAAGAATCTTTCCCCACTCTTTAAGCGTGTAGCTTTCCTTCAAAGAACATTCGCAACCACCGATTGAGTAAGTCTGCTTTTTATCCATATTTTACCCTGTTAAGATGTTACGAAAGAAAATACGCTTGTAAGCTGGGAAGTCTCAATCCGTTTTTTACCGGTAATTTTAATCACCGCGCCGCCTTCCTTACCAAAGTCGCCTTCAATACCGATATTGAGGCGAATTCCCGTGAGTTTCGGTTTGTCTTCGCCCTCGGTAGTGAAAGTTATGTCAGTTGCTAAGTTGTTAAACGCCAAAAGGGAATCATAATCTTTGATTTGTCTCAAAGTCGCTTCAACGGAAACATCGTAGTTTACAATAATTTCCTCTTTGTTGGAGTTTGTAATTTTAACCGGTTCGGCTTTCATTATGAGATTACCGTCCGCCAACGCTCCCGAATCGTAGCTTGTAGATCCGTCGTTGAGGTTAATTTCGGTGATTACACCTTTCCAGATTTTGTCCACGTTAACTGCCATTTTCTATTTCCTCCTTAATAGTTAAATTGTTTTCTTGAATGTAATTCTCAATTGTGCTTTTTAGCTGTGCTTCGTAACCGTTAAGTCTGCTCGGCACGAGCGTAACCGACTTGCTGTCGTGCTCCTCGTAAGGGTCGTTTTGAATAACTCCCTCGCTGTCATAAACTATTCTGTATTTCTTTGTAAGCTTCATTTATCTACCTCTTGTTAATTCTTCATTCTTCATTTTTCATTCTTAATTCTATTCGTCGCTATTATATGTTACCGTCCAACCTTTATTCTGCAAATTTGTGATTGCCGTATCCGCATCGCTTCCCGAATAAATCGTCCCGTTCGTTCCCGAAATATCAAGTGTTCCGTTTTGCCCGTCAGCTTCGTCAAGGTCGATTACAAAATCGCTCACTTCCGTGTCAGAAAGTCCCAAATTTTTCAAATCAATATCGCATCCACTCCAAGCAGGAAGGGTGGTGGAGGTGTAATCGGAAATATCAGAATTATTGAGATGCAAATACGTCAAATTAGTAAGTCCGCTAACGCTGGAAATATCGCCGCTGACTTGAGAATTTCTGAGATTCAAATACGCTAAATTTGTAAGCCCGCTTATGTTTGAAATATCACCGCTGACTTGAGTATCCCCGATGTCCAAATACGTGAGATTTGTAAGTCCGCTAATGCTGGAAATATCGCCGCTGACTTGAGTGTTATAGGCAAAAAGGTATGTAATATTGTTCAATCCGCTTAAACCCGCTATATTGCCACTGATTTGAGTACTTCTGAAATCCAAGTGCATCAAGTCCGTAAGTCCGCTAACGCTGGAAATATCACCGCTAACTTGAGTATTTCCGATGTCCAAATACGTCAAATTAGTAAGTCCGCTAACGCTGGAAATATCGCCGCTGACTTGAGAATTTCTGAGATCCAAATACGCTAAATTCGTAAGTCCGCTAACTTGGTCGATATTTCCGCTTACTTCAGACGTATTGCATTGCAATTTTGTAAGTTCGTGCGCCTGAGTTATTGTGAAACTTCCCGCCGCCGAGTAAGTGTGCGAATAAGTTTGCTCTGCAACGGTTAAGTTTTCGACATTTCCGTCACCCCAGTCAATAGTTCCGTTGCTACCTGCAAGTGTAATATTAACGGTTGTTGCCGAATCAACGTTAAACGTGATTTGATAGTCTTCTACCATATCAATAATTTCTTGATTGGTAAAGGTAAACACGTTCCCGTCAAGGCTTTCAACTCGTTTTTTACCGGTAATCTTAACGTTTGCCTTGCCGTCGGGTTGGACGTCCACCATTACGCTCAACGGCAAATCTTTTAGCAGTGGGTAAAAATCAGAGTCGCTTGCGTCTCCTTCGGCTGCCTCGTCAACTACGGTTTGATAGTCATCAAACAAAACCGAAGTGTCGCGTCCGTTGAAATATGCGATGCGCTCGTAATCCTCAACTTGCAACAAAAGAGCCTCAAGGGAAATATCCCAAGCAACGGTAATTTCTTCTTTGTTGCTGAGAGTGGTTTTTACCGGTTCAATAGTTACCTTTGCCGAGCTTCCCTCGCCAAGCATTCCCGCGTTTAGAATGCCTCCGCCTCTGTCTTTCGACATAAGGGAAATTTGGTCTATTACATCCGTAAAAAATTGTGTTACATCTTTACTCATTTTTTTTTTCTCCATTTAAAAAT
>JALWSN010000043.1 GCA_027080245.1 Ignavibacteriales bacterium
GGGGTTATTTGGCTTGTCTACGGCGGCGGCATTGCCACTAAAATAATTTTCAGAATTTACGGAAAGAAATTTATTATTAGTTCTCTCGTGGGGTTTGTTTTAATTGTTCTTTCCTTGATTGCGACAACCGTAATTTCTTCAACGTTTCATTCGTTTTATTGACAACGAATATTTTGGAAGTTAACCGATTACAAAATGAAAGCAATCGGGGAAATTATTTGCTTTGCTCCCGCCGGGTAAGCTTTCGGAACGAAGAAAGATTAAGCCGCCCGGTTGGCGCGACATTAGGAAAATTGCATTAAACTTTTTGAAAGAATAGCGACAGATGAAAATAATTGGGATTTCGATTAACCACAGAACGGCGCCTGTAAAAGTTAGAGAAAACTTAACTTTAAGCAAAGACGAAATAATTAAATTTATTCCGAATTTAAAAGAAGATTTACTTGCCAGCGGATTTGTGCTTTCCACATGCAACAGAACCGAGATATTCGGCGTGCCTGCCGATGGGGATTTTATTCACAATCAGCTAATCGAAAGGCTAATCGAGTTCAAGCCGGTTGAAGGAATTGGCAAAGAATTGTTCAACAAATATTTTTCTTGCAGCGCCGTCAGGCACATCTTCAGCGTGGCGGCAGGGATCGATTCGATGATTATTGGCGACAGCCAAATATTAGGGCAAACGCGAGAGGCATTTCTTCTTTCTGAGGAGATGAACTTTGTAGACCCCGTGTTAAAGCGCGTTTTCGACGCAACTTTGAAAGTAGGCAAAAGGGCAATTAAAGAAACAGCCATTGGGGAAGGCGCCGTCTCCGTTAGCTACGCTGCGGTTCAAGTAGTGGAGAAAATATTTTCGAACCTTGAAGCTAAGGAAGCTTTGGTAATCGGCGCCGGCGAAACGGCAGAGCTTGCCGCGGTTCATTTAAGGGACAAAGGAATCGGCTCAATTACAATTACAAACAGAACGCTTGAGAAAGCCGTAGCCCTTTCCGAAAAGGTTCACGGGTTTGTTCTTCCCTTTGATCAATACAAAGAGAATCTGCACAAGTTCGACGTAATTGTAAGCGCAACGAGCGCGACTAATTATTTAATTGAATTTGCGGACGTTAAGGCGATGATGAAAAAACGACGCGGCTCGCCGGCTGCGTTGATTGATATTGCCGTTCCTAGGGACATCGATCCGAAAGCGGCTAAAATTGAGAACGTATTTTACAACGATATCGACTCGCTTAACCAGATAGTGGACGCCAATATTAAAAAGAGACAGGCGGAAATACCTACAGTTCAAAATATTATTCTTGAAGAAATGAACAATTTGCTTGCCTGGTACAACACGCTGGAGATTGTTCCTACAATTAAAGGCGTTCGCAGCTTTTTTGAAGAAATCAGGCGGGACGAATTAATTAAAATTAAACACAAAGTTACCGAAGAAGATTACGCAAAAATAGAAGACATGACGAGGCGCTTGATTGGACGGCTTTTGCACAACCCGACAATCAAATTGCGCGAACTATCCGAAAATAATGCAGATCACCAAGTTGTGTTGCAGTACGCCCTTATTTTACAGGAGCTTTTTAAACTTAACGATTCAAACAACTCAGAAGAATAAGGATTAAAGTTGAAGAAAAGAAAATTAATAATCGGCTCTCGTTCAAGCGATCTTGCTTTGTGGCAAGCTAATTACGTTAAAAAAGAGCTTGAAAAGAAAAACAAAAATCTCGAAGTAGAGATTAAACTTGTAAAGACAAAAGGCGACAAAATTTTAGATGTGGCGCTTTCCAAAATTGGCGACAAAGGCCTTTTTACAAAGGAGTTGGAAGTTGAACTGTTAAACGGCAAAATAGATTTAGCAGTTCACAGCTTGAAGGATTTACAAACCGAGCTGCCAAAAGGGTTAACGCTGGCGGCGGTTACAAAAAGACATCCGGTTGAGGATGTTTTAATTGCCCGGGAAAAAAGGGTAACGCTGGAAACCCTGCCGGAAGGGGCTAAAGTGGCGACAGGTTCGTTAAGAAGGCGGGCGCAATTGCTTCATTTGCGTCCCGATATTCAAGTCTTCGAGCTACGGGGAAACGTGCCGACTAGAATTCGTAAGTTTCTTGAATCCGATTGGGACGCTATTATTCTTGCCCGCGCAGGAGTGGAAAGACTTAAATTAACAAAATACATTAGTAGTGTTATTCCCATTGATTTTATTTTGCCAGCCGTAGGTCAGGGCGCGCTAGGTATTGAAATTAAAAGGGGAAACGAATTTGCTTTGGAGGCACTTCAATCC
>JALWSN010000044.1:0-1887 GCA_027080245.1 Ignavibacteriales bacterium
CAATCCGGCGTTTTTGTTTGCGCCGGACAAATATTACGGAACCAAAAATGCCTTGAAGGAATTTATTAACGAATGCCACAAACAAAACATTGCGGTTATTTTGGACATTGTGCTAAACCATACTTTTGGACAGTCGCCTTTCGTAAGGCTTTACTCGTTGGGAAAATACGGTCCGCCTTCAAAGGACAATCCTTGGCTTAACCCGGATATGAACCCTTCCCAATCGGGTTACCAGGGACCTCACCCCTTCGGCGTAGGCTACGATTTCAATCACGAAAGTCCTTACACTCAAAAATTGGTGGACAGAGTAAACAGGTATTGGATTAAAGAGTTTCACGCCGATGGTTACCGTTACGATCTTTCGAAAGGTTTTACGCAAAAACGAACTTACGATGACGTTGGCGCCTGGGGAAAATACGACCAATCAAGAATAAATATTTTGGAAAGAATGGCGGACTCGCTCTGGGCGTTCGATTCAACGGCTTACATTATCCTCGAGCACTTCGCCGAAAACAGCGAGGAAAAAGTCCTTTCCAATTACGGAATGATGCTTTGGGGAAATCTAAATCACGATTATCTTGAAGCCTCAATGGGATATTCCTCGAACTTAACTTACGCTTCTTACAAAGGACGCGGTTGGGCAAAACCTTACCTTGTAACTTACATGGAAAGCCACGACGAAGAGCGAATGATGTACAAGAATTTAAAATGGGGCAATTCCAAAGGCTCTTACGACGTCCGTAATTTTCAAACAGCTCTTAACAGAGTTAAGCTTGCCGCGGCTTTCTTTTTTACAATTCCCGGTCCTAAAATGATTTGGCAATTCGAGGAGCTTGGTTACGATTTTTCAATCGATTAC
The DNA here is from genome assembly GCA_027080245.1 of Ignavibacteriales bacterium. Lineage (GTDB taxonomy): Bacteria > Bacteroidota > Ignavibacteria > Ignavibacteriales > Melioribacteraceae > WFQV01. Next base: position 860 of record JALWSN010000044.1, read on the forward strand.
AACGGACGAACCGGGGAAAAGCCTATTAGATGGGACTATTACAAGGATCCTTCCCGCCGGAAACTTTTTAAAACTTTTGCGGCATTAATAAAATTGAGAAAGTTCTCCACTTTTAATTCAAAAAATTTTACCGCAAGTTTGGGAGGCTACGCAAAGAGAATAAGGCTGCAAGATAGTTTAATGTCCGTAACAATCGTAGGCGATTTCCACGTTACAAGGCAAAGCATTTCGCCAAAATTCCAAAGCTCGGGAATGTGGTACGATTTCTTCAGCGGGGATAGTTTTTACGTGGCGAATACCGACACCGCTATTACATTAAACCCTGGCGAGTTCCACATTTTTACGAGTAGAAAATTGCCCGCTCCGGAAAAGGATTTGCTGACAAACGTTGTTTCGCCTAAAAATTCTTCAGGCGTCTTTTCTTTCAGGCTTGAACAGAATTTCCCCAATCCGTTTAATCCTTCTACTCAAATCAGATTTTCAATTCCTCAAAAAGGAAAGGTGGAATTAAAAATTTACAACTTGCTTGGTAAGCTTGTTAAAACTTTGGTCGATAAAGTTGAAGAAGCTGGCGAACACAGCGTTAATTTTAACGGTTCGAATTTAGCCAGCGGAGTTTACTTCTATTCAATTAAAGCGGGAAATTTTCATTCAACAAAAAAAATGGTTTTGATTAAATAATTGAGCGAGGAGAGAAATGGGAATTAAAGAAACGCAATCAGAATTGATCAATAAATTCAATGAGTTCGGAGATTGGGAAGAGAAATACGCCGAAATAATTAAGCTTGGCAAAACCCTCCCGGAATTCCCGGAGGAAAAAAGGCTCGACAAAAATAAAATTGAAGGCTGCCAGTCCCAGGTCTGGATGCACGCTGAATACAAAGACGGCAAAATTTATTTCTTTGCAGATAGCGACGCGATGATAGTTAAAGGGTTGATTGCGCTTTTGTTAAAAGTTTATTCCGGGCGAACGCCCGACGAAATACTAAACTCGCCGCCGGACTTCCTGAAGGAAATGGGAATAGACA
>JALWSN010000044.1:1897-2254 GCA_027080245.1 Ignavibacteriales bacterium
ACACTCATCTTTCGCCAACGCGCAAGAACGGGCTTTATTCAATGCTTAAACAAATTCAGCTTTACGCCGTGGCATTTAAATCCCTTAGCGCGGGTAAGTAGAACTACTTTTTTGTAAGCGTTTTACCGTTTGGGTTGTTTGCTTTTAGTTCGGTTGTTGTCCTTTATTTTCTCTAACCCTCGCGGCGTAAAATTATTTTTTTTACGCTCTCAATTTTCTTTTTAGTTAACTCTTTTTGTGTTTGAGTAAGGGGTAAGTTTAAAATATCCTGGTATTCCTGAACCGCTTCGTTGTAAAGCCCCAGTTTTGTAAGGATGTCCGCAAAATAAATTCTGTCCTTAAATCTTCTTCCCGTTT
>JALWSN010000045.1 GCA_027080245.1 Ignavibacteriales bacterium
TCCTCAATAACGGCAGGGCTTACGCGCCTTACGTCGTCAACACGGAAAGGTTAATCCCCTGGCGCACTTTAACGGGGCGTCAGCATTTTTACCTTGACCACGACGTTTACATTGCCTTCGGGGAAAACTTGCCCACGTACAAACCTTCGCCCAAACCCGAAGTTTACGGAGATTTGAAGGAGACTTTAAAAGAAGGAAAGGCAAAAGTCTTCAATTGTTTAACGCCGCACGGAAAGTGGCATATTCACACTACTTACGGAGATACGCTGCGAATGCAAACGCTTTCCCGTGGTTGCGACCCTTGCTGGATTAGCGAGGAAGACGCGCGTGAATTAAATATTAAAGACAACGATTGGGTTGAAGTTTACAACGATCACGGCGTTTACTGCACGCGAGCGGTAGTAAGCAACAGAATTCCCAAAGGTGTTGCCATTGTTTACCACGCGGTGGACAGGACGCTGGGAATTCCAAAATCCCAAGTTCGCGGAAACAAACGAGCAGGCGGCAACAACTCGTTTACTCACATTCGCTTGAAACCCAATTTCCTCGCGGGCGGTTACGGACAATTTTCCTACGGCTTTAACTATTGGGGACCTTCGGCGCCTAACAGAGACACCCACGTGGTGATTAAGAAAATGGAAAAAGTAATTTATTAATTGTAAAAACGAATAATGAATATTTTTAATGAATATTCAATAATAATGTTCGGTTCGTTAAAAGACGAATCTTAAAAAAAAATTAAGTAATTATTCACAAAATAAAAGATTAAAGATTATGGACGTAAGAGCTCAAATTTCAATGGTATTCCACTTGGACAAATGCATTGGCTGCCACACATGTTCGATTGCTTGCAAGAACATCTGGACGGACAGAAAAGGCGCCGAGTACATGTGGTGGAACAATGTGGAAACGAAACCCGGCACGGGTTATCCTACTAAATGGGAGAATCAGGAAATTTACAAAGGCGGCTGGAAGAAAAAATCAAGCGGTAAAATTTCGCTTCGCGGCTCGGGAAAAATTAAAGCCCTCGGCAACATTTTTCACAATCCGCACATGCCTTCTCTGGAGGACTATTACGAGCCTTGGACTTACAAATACCTTGATTTAATTGAGTCACCGCAAGGCGACGATCAGCCCACTGCGCGCCCGGTTTCGCTGATTACCGGCGAACCGATGGAAATTAAAGGCGGACCTAATTGGGACGACGATTTGAGCGGTTCGCCCGATTACGCAAGGAAAGATCCCAATCTGGAAAATCTTTCGCCCGCGGAACGCGAAGCTATGTTTCAATTAGAAAAAATGGCGCTTTTTTATTTACCGAGAATTTGCAACCATTGTTTGAACCCTTCTTGCGTTGCTTCCTGTCCCTCCGGCGCAATTTACAAACGCGGCGAGGACGGAATAGTGTTAATAAATCAAAAGGTTTGCAGGGCGTGGCGAATGTGCGTTACAGCTTGCCCTTACAAAAAAACTTATTTTAATTGGAGCACAGGCAAATCCGAAAAATGCATCCTTTGCTTCCCGCGTCTTGAAGCCGGCTTAGCGCCCGCCTGCATGCATTCGTGCGTTGGGCGCATTAGGTACCTGGGCGCTTTGCTTTACGACGCCGACAAAATTGAACAGGTCGCTTCCGCCGACGAGGAAAATTTAATCGAAAGTCAGCTCGATATTATTCTTAATCCCTTCGACGAGGAAGTGATTAAATCTGCTAAATCGAACGGCGTGGCGGATTCAACAATTAAAGCCGCGCAGGAATCTCCCGTTTACAAATTCGTTAAAGAATGGAAAATAGCTTTGCCCTTGCATCCCGAGTTCAGAACGCTGCCGATGCTCTTTTACGTACCGCCGTTATTGCCCGTAATGGCTTCGGTGAATGAGGCAAACAATACCGAGCAAAAGGAAAAACTCGCTCCCATTTCGAAAAAATGGGACGACAATTGGATTTACGACACCAGCACGGAAGAGTTGTGGGGAACAATCGAGCAGGCGAGGTTTCCGCTTCAATACATGGCGAACCTTTTTAGCGCGGGCGATACCGAAAAAATCAAACCAATTATGAAAAAACTAATGGCGGTTCGAATTCACAGAAGGGGCGAAACCGTTGGCGACATCGACGCGGAAAAAGTGAAGAAAACTTTGTCCGACGCGGGAGTAACGCCTTCGATGGCAGAGGAAATTTTTTATCTCACCACTCTTGCAAAATTCGACGAGCGGTTTGTAATTCCGCCAGCTCATCGCGAATTGGCAATGG
>JALWSN010000046.1 GCA_027080245.1 Ignavibacteriales bacterium
ATGTTATTCCTTTTTTACTCATTTAAAATGTTTATTGGGTAAAGTCTTAAGGAATAAGTAGTTGTAATTTACCTTTTAGCCTTTTTACTTTTCCCTCATTCATAATTCAACATTCATAATTCATAAATAATCTTTCGCCTCTGTGCTTTTCAACAATTTAAAAGATTAAATGTCGGCTTTCGGACAATATCCAAGCCAGAAAAGAATTATTGTTGTAGTAGAAAAAAATTCAACAAACAAAGGAGAAAAAAAATGAAAAGATTCAAATTATTTGCTATTCTGTTAATGGCATTAACGTTAAGCCTTAGCGCGCAAGTAAAAACATTCGAAGCTTCGGGCGATTCAAGGAATCAAGCCACCTTCGTATCCAACGCTCCGCTGGAAGACATCGTTGGCGTTTCCGACGATTTAACAGCAGTAGCTATGATTGATTTCGGCAATCTTACACATTCAATGGGGAAAGTATCGGTAAATCTAAACAAACTAAGAACGGGAATAGATTTACGGGACAAACATCTAAGAAGCGAAATGTGGTTGAACGTTTCGAAATATCCGAAGGCAGTATTCGAGTTAAAAAGCATCAGTGCTCCGGCTTCGGGCAAATTGGAAAACGGTAAACCGATTAAAGTAACTTTTAACGGTGTCTTCAAACTTCACGGCGTAAGCCACGAAATTTCAGCCCCGGGCGAGTTGGCTTACTTTAAGGAAAGTCCCCAAACAAAAACTAAAATGCCGGGAAATTTGTTGAGAGCAAAGGCAAATTTTAAAATTAAATTAAGCGACTACGGCGTTAAAATTCCCTCAATGGTTGTAGCAAAGTTGGACGACAACATTAAAATTTCCGTGAGTTTTATTGCGAGCGACGCGAACGTAAGTGCAATGGCAAACCCCTGCAACATGGGCTCTAAAAAGCAAGGAACAATGAAAGCCGGCGCGATGAAGCACATGAAAACAAATCCGGGCGGAAAGGACTCGGGCAAACATAAAAAAGTTAACCCCTGTGGAATGTAACATCCTCCCCAATTTCAGCTCAAAGCTCGGCCGAAGGGTTCGGGCTTTGAGTTTTTGGTAGAAACGCAATGGAAAGACGAAAATTTTTAAAATCGATTTTTTTTACCTTAACGGCAACGGCGTTAAGTGCAAGTAAAACCGCCGAATTCTTTGCGCGAGCTTTCGATTTTACCGCATTGAAAAGGAAAATTCAATCCATTATTTATTCCTTAAAACAAGAAGGGAGCAACATAGTTAAAAAAGCTTTAAACGGAAGGAAATACATTCGTAACCCCTTTGTGCATTACCCTTTTAAGCCGGCAATTAAGGACAAAAAAACAGGCTGCGCTTTTTATTTCCACGCTCACCGCAAAAACGAGTACGGGCATTTCCACACTTTTATTTACGACGACAACGGAGCGCTGATTCACCTTGTTTTAATTTCGATGAACAAAAAAGGCGAGCCGACGGGACTAGCCACGGTTAACCGATGGGTTACTGGAGACAAATACGCGCCGGCAAAAGTTTTAAAAGAAAAACTGGACAAATTTTTTGTTTCGCCTGAATTGTTCAAAGAACCGAGGTTAATTAAGTTCGTGAACCTTGTGATGAAAGCCTACAGGGAAGAAATATTCGAACTTTTCGAAGAGCGGGACAAATGGATTAACGACTATGCGCGGAAATATTACCGCGAGCCTTTCGAGGACAGACGTTACGAGGTTCTTTCTTACCGAAAAATTAAAACGTTGTAAAAATTACTTTCACTGCAAACCTCCCGCTTCTTTATTCAGCGATTTAAAGGATTTGTTTACAATCCCACCATGATTCGCTCGAAATTAAGTTTCTCACGCGTTCCGGATTCTATTGTAACAAGCCAATTAATACGGGAAAAAATAGGAGGTCATTCGGAATTTCTCCTACTCAAAAAAGAGAGAACTAAATTCCCTTAAATAAATATTGAACGTAAGCATTGTTGTGAATCAGAATTTTATTTAAATAATGTTTAAAAATTCTAAAAAAATTAGTAAAATGTAATTCTTTTATTAATTATTAATTGACGTTCGTAAAATTTGAGAAATTAAGATATTTTAAATGGAAAATAAATCCGAAACTAAAAAATTAAAAGCTCTTCTGAATGAAAACAGAGACGCAATTTTAATTAAGTGGGAAAACAAATCCGTTCAACAATACCGTAGCAAATTAAGCCGAAAGAACCTTTTTAATTTCATCGAGAAATATTTTGAAATATTTGTTCATTCTATTGAAAAAAGCTCGTTTGAAGAGTTGGAGACTATTTTCAAAGACGACGGGGGTTCGGAAATATTTCAGAAGCTGAATTTATTGGACGTAACTGATATTTTAAATAAAGGGCGTCACGTAATTTTGGACACAATAATCGAAAACGACAAAATTTTATTTAACAATATAACCCTGTTGAGCAGAATTGACGAATTGTTTTGCAGGCTTTCTAGCGGCTTTTTTGCACTTTACCAGAACGCTTTTAAGAATAAGTTGCTAAAGGAAAAACAGGAGCTTCAGAGCAAATTGGAGTTAAACCAAAAATTCCTCGAGAATATTTTGTACTCTACCGATGTAGCGATAATGACAATCGACGAGAACGAAAGAATTGCTCATTGGAACAAAGGCGCGGAGGAAATTTTCGGCTACAAAGAATCCGAAGTAATTGGCAAACCGTCTTCTTTTTTAATGCCGAAGGAAAAGAAATTTTTCGACGAGTTGGAGACAATCAAAAAAGAGACAAGCACAAAAGGGTTCATTAAAATTTACGAGACGGAAAGAATTAACAAAGCAGGGCAAAGAATTCCCGTCGAATTGCACGTTACCAAACTTTGGAGCTCGGACGGAAAGTTTTCCCGCCGTACCGTTGTAATCAAGGACACTTCGGAAGTCAAACAACTACGTCAGCAAATTTCGCAGAACGAAAAATTAGCCGTTTTGGGTCAGCTTGCTGCCGGTGTAGCTCACGAAATTGGAAATCCGCTTACTTCAATTTCTTCAATAGTTCAAATATTAGCCCGTAAGTTAAAGGACGAAAACACTCTCAAGTATCTGTCGAACATCAAGGAAAATATCGACAGAATTTCCAAAATTGTTAGACAGCTTGTGGATTTTGCCCGTACGCCTAATTACGAAACCGAGCCGGTTCAACTCAACAGCGTTATTGAAAAGGCTTTGGAAATTGTGAAATACGATAAGCGCGTTAAAAAAGTTGAATTCAAGACCAAACTTAGTTCCGCTTTGCCGCTAATTAAAATTGTGCCGGATCAAATAATTCAAGTCTTCGTGAACATTTTAATTAACGCTCTGGACGCAATGGACGGCAAAGGAACTATTACGGTAACTTCAAGCTACAACGGGAATTTCATCTTCGTTGAAATTTCCGACACCGGTTGCGGAATTAGCGAGGAGATTTTACCACAAATTTTTGATCCTTTCTTTACCACCAAAGAAGTGGGTAAAGGAACCGGGTTGGGGCTTTCGGTAAGTTACGGAATTGTCAGCAAATTCGGCGGCGACATCGAGGTTAGTAGCAAATTAAATGAAGGCTCGACATTTAAAATTAAATTACCTTACTAATACGGAGTTCACCAATGAAAATAAAAATCCTAATCGTCGAGGACGAGCAAGCAATTCGAGAATCCTTACAAATGGTTTTGGAGGACGAAGGTTACATTGTTGAAACGGCAGCCGACGGACTGGCGGCATTGAACAAAATTCAATCCCAAAATTTCGACCTTGTAATAACGGACATTAAAATGCCGCAGATGGACGGAATGGAACTGCTGGAGAAGGGAACTCGAGTCTCCCCAGATACTTTTTTTATTATCATTACGGCTTACGCCTCGGTAAATTCGGCAATTGCGGCGCTAAGAGCCGGCGCTTACGATTATTTAATTAAGCCTCTTGAATTCGACGATTTGCTGATTCGCATTCGAAGGCTTTTGGATTACCGTAAGCTTGCTTTGGAAAACCGAACTTTGCGTCAGCGGATTTCTTCGGCGGAAGGTTACAGGAATTTGATCGGTAAAAGTTCGGCAATGAAAAAGGTTTTTAAGATTATTTCGCAAGTAGCCCCAACAAATTCAAACGTTTTAATCGTAGGCAAAAGCGGAACCGGCAAGGAGCTTGTAGCGCGCGCCATTCATGCAAACAGCAAAAGGAAGGACAAGATATTTCTGCCGATTAATTGCGGGGCTATTTCGCCCAACTTAATTGAAAGCGAACTTTTCGGTCACAAAAAAGGGGCGTTTACCGGAGCCACCGAAGACAAGCAAGGGTTGTTCAAAGTGGCGGACAAAGGGACTTTGTTCCTCGACGAAATAGGGGATTTGCCCCTTGAAATGCAAGTGAAACTTTTACGCGCAATAGAGGAAAAGCAATTTCTTCCCGTTGGCGCCACCGTTCCGGTTAAAACGGACGTAAGAATAATTGCCGCGACAAACAAAGACCTCGAAGAGAAAATTAAAAAGGGAGAGTTCAGGGACGATCTTTATTACAGACTTAACGTGGTTGAAATTAAATTGCCTCCGCTAAATAAAAGAAAGGAGGACATCCCCCTTTTGGTCAATCATTTCATTGAAAAATATTGCAACGAAATGGGTAAAAAAATTTTAACGCTGGACAACGAAGCAATGCGAGCCTTGTTGAACTATGATTGGAAGGGAGGAGTTCGCGAATTGGAAAACGTGATTGAACGGGCTGTCATTTTTGCCTCGGGCGACGTGATTACGCTCGAGGACCTTTCGGACAATTTGCAACCTTACGCCCAAACGGGTAATTATCCCGATTCGCTGAAAGACGCCGTTAAAAATTTTGAACGCAACCACATTTTGCACATCCTACGCAAGTTTGATTTCGACAAAGACAAAACGGCGAAAGCGTTAAACATCGGGCTTTCGAGCCTTTACAGAAAAATGGACGAGTTGAACATTCCTATGAAGCATAAAGCCGTTGAATAACCGCAGGTTTTACATTAGCTTTATTTTTCTTATTATTGTACTTTAATTTTAAATAATTAAATTTCAATCCAGAGTATTTCCAATGGATTTAATTCGAGAAAAAATCCGGCGACTGGCGAAAGACAATGAGGCGGCAGAGGAGTTATTAAAACTTTTCAAATCCTATGCGAACAAAAAAAGCGGCGAAACTCTTCGGGATTTCGGCAAAAAAATTTGTTGCGCTTTTGTTAAAATCCAGAGATTCAATGTAAACGGTTCGGAACTTGAATTTTCCGAATCAGTGAAAAACGTTACAGGCTATTCTTCGAGCGAATTACGGGAATTGCCGGGCGGATTTAATTCTTTAATAATTGCCGACGACGCCGCAAAGGTTAAAAAAATTTTAATGGAAATTCGGGAAGAAGAGGGAAAATCGATTTTTGAATTTCAATACAGAATTACCGCCAAAAGCGGCGAAACGGTTTGGTTAAAAGAGTATGTTTCGGCGATAAAGAACGACGAGGGAAAGCTGGAACAACTTGAAAGCCTTGTCTTTAATATAAATTCTTTCATCGAGCAGCAACAAAATTTAATTGAGTTAAAAAATCACTACCAGCAAAAAAACGCGGCAAAGGACAAGTTTATTTCAATAGTTTCGCACGATTTGCGCTCGCCGTTTACCTCCCTGCTTGGCTTTTCGGAAATTCTTTTGAAAGAACCGGACTTGCCCGAGAATGAAAGGCTTGAATATTTGCAATACATTTACGACGCCGCAAAAAATCAATTGGAACTGATTACGGACTTGCTCGATTGGTCCCGATTGCAATCTGGTAAAATTAAACTGCGGTTCAAAAGATTGAACTTGAAAAACACCGTCAGCGTTTTTGCTTCCTTGCTTACGGGAATGGCAATACGCAAAGAAGTGGAAATTAAGATAGACATTCCAAAAGATTTTTACGTACTTGCCGACGAGCGTCTGTTAGGGGAAGCCATTACCAATTTACTTTCCAACGCGTTAAAATTTACTCCTCGAGGTAAAAGCATTTTTGTTAGCGCAAATAAATTTAAAAACGATGTAATCGAGCTCGTAATACGCGACGAAGGGATTGGCATTCCCGAGGAACTTCAATCAAAAATATTTAAAATTGACGAGAAAGTTTCTTTGCAGGGAACCGAAGGAGAAAAAGGCAGCGGACTGGGGTTGACCCTCGTAAAGGAAATAATTAATAAACACAACGGCGAAATTTGGTTTTACTCTAAAGAAAACGAGGGAACGGAATTTCACATTACTTTGCCGGAAGCCAAAACTAAAATAATCGTAGTGGAAGACGACGCCGATTCCCGCGCGTTGATTAAATCTCTTGTTAACAAACAGCTTAAAGAATGCGAAATTGTTGAGGCCGCTAACGGTTACGAAGCGTTGAGCGTAATAGCCCAAGAAATCCCTTCCCTTTTGATTACCGATCACGAAATGCCGCTGATGAACGGCATTCAACTTATTCAGGCAATCAACAAGAACAACAAGGACTTCGTGCCCGTGATTGTGGTTTCCGGAAGGTTGACGGACGAGATCGAAAGGGATTACAAAAATCTTGGCGTAACTTCGATTATCGAAAAGCCAATAGACAACCAGGCTTTTAGCGATTCTTTGAAGCAGGTTTTGTTTAAGTGAATTTTTTTAACCTTTAACTAAATACTAAAAGTAAAAAATTAAAATAACGTAATATTAAGCGGCGTGGCGTTTAAAAAGTAAGTTCGCAGGCAATAGGCTAAAAGAAATTTAGCAAGAACAAATAGTTGGAACAGCAAGTCGCTAAAGCGGAATCTACAAATAAAAGCCTAAAATATTGATTGCCACGAATAATGCGCCGTAAACAAACTCCTTGATTCCAATTCCTTTTACGGTAAGCTTTCCGGTATTGAAAATATTATACGATCTCAATATTAAAATAGCGAAAGCCAATAAAGACAAGGGTGGGAGCGTTTTCAATAAAACCAGCAGTATTAAAGCCAAAGCAAATGCTAAGTTCGTTAAGTGAAGCGCAAAGTCCGTAACCCTTTTGCCTTTTAATCTTTCCAGACTTACGTGTACGTAAATAGCCGATTCTACCGAACGGGAAAGGAGCAAAACAAAAAATGCCGCCGCGGCGGTAAAACTTGCACCGTTAGCAAATAATATTGTCAGGGACAACAAATCTACCGAAGCCGGAGCGCTTAGTTCCAGCGCGAAGTTTTTCTTTTTCACTTTTAATTCGTAAATAAGAAAACCTAACATTATTAACATTGCAGCGCCAAAAGGAACGAACGCGGAAAGAGGCAACATCATTAACGGAATAATCAATAAAAACATTACGATCAAGACGTAAAGCGTCACAAAGACCAATGATAATTGGGCTTTGGCGATGTTAGTATTTTGAAATTTTGAAAGCGATTTTATTGGCTGGTGAAGAAGAAAAATAAAGAAAGCCGCCAAAGCAATTAACAGTCCGTTTAAGCTAAAGTAAACGCTAATGGAAAGTATTAACGGTTCTAAAACAAATCCCCAAGAACCGTGTTCTTGAGGAAGAGCAATTTTATTTATTTTAATTGAGTTTTTCATTATTAGATTTTACCTTTGTTAAAAGAAAAGTTTGGCGACGCTCAACAAATTTTGTTTCCAGGGAACTCTGTGAGAAACACCGGAAGAGTTTTTGAATGTTGCAAGATTTTCGACGTACCATTTGTAATTTCTAATTAAAGCTTCTTTGTTTGAATATTTGGGAGCAAATCCCAAAACCTTTTCGGCTTTTTCGATGGAAACAAAAGAATCCTTCGAAGCGGTTTCGTAGACCCATTTGTAGAGTGGAGAAAGTTTTAACGCTTCCAGGATTTTTAAAATAGCGATTGCAGGCTTTTCCGGTAGCGGAACTATTTTTTTGCCGTGTCCCGCAAAGTCCAGCACAGCCTGGTAATCTTCCTTCATTGTCGTAAATTCTTTGGCTCCAATATTAAAAGTGTCGTTAACCGTATTTTCGGGAAGAGTCAATGTTAAATAAATAGCCTCGCACAAATCTTCCACATCCAGTAATTGGTAACGGTTTTCGCCCCTACCAATCATAGGGAAATTGTGACCCGTGTAAGCCCAATCGTAAAGAAGAGCGAAAACGCCAAGCCTTTCCGGTCCGATAAACGATTTGGGTCGAATTATCGGTACACACATTCCTTTGCTTCGAAAATCCAAGCAAATTTGTTCGGCTTTCACTTTAGCCTTGCCGTAAGGACCAACTCCGTCGAGCGAGTCCGTTTCGTAAATTGGATGACGCTTAGGAATGCCGTAAACGGCGGTTGAAGAGATGTGAACGAATCTTTCGACACCTCGTTTAAAGGATTCTTCCAACAAAATTTGCGTTCCTTGAATGCCAGTTGTAAGAATATCTTCCTCTTTGTAAAGAGGTAAAGCCATTGCGGAATGAACTATATTAGTTACGCCTTCAAGAGCCTTTTGCACTGAATTGACGTCTCGAATATCCCCTTTAATTTCTGTAATTTGAGGCTTCTCGGGGTAGTTGAAGTCCGCAATATCAAGAGAAACAACGTCGATGTTTTTTTTAAGAAGATAACGGATTAAATTAATTCCTAAAAATCCCGCTCCACCTGTAACTAAAACTTTCATTGAAAATCCTCAAATTTTTAAGCTACAAATTTAAGCAAATAAGATAACATGTATTTGAGATTTTTGATTAAAACCAGGCAAGGAGTGTTTAAGATTTTTCTTGGTTCAGGGTTCTTTGTTGAATTGTTAAAACGTGAATTAGCCGCCAAGCACAAATAATAATTATGAATTATGAATGTTGAATTATGAATGAGGGAAAAGGTAAAGAGGCGCAAAGGTTCAGAGGTTCAAAGGTTCAAAAGAAATGTCAAATACTAACAGCTTAAGCCTCGTTAATTAAGATTTCAAAAAAGCTCTCAAAATTCAAAACAAATCCATTTCGTCCATTTCTAAGCAGGCATTCATCTGAAAAATTATTTTTTTCAATAAAACCTTATTTGAGAATTTTAAACCCAAATAATGGAACGTCTACGATTGGCAAGAGGCTAACCTTAGTAGTTTATTTTGAAAGTAATGCTGTAACCAAT
>JALWSN010000047.1 GCA_027080245.1 Ignavibacteriales bacterium
TTCTGGCAATTGAAGCTGAAAATCTACCCAATGTCCAGCCTAAAATTTCCGATGGTAGTACAATTAAAAAATAAAAAGGGAATCCGTATTTAACCGGGCATGCTCCGTAAAGGAAATTGTAAAAGAGAGAAATAATGGCCGGAGCAAAAAAGAAGCCTACAAAAAAAGCGGCTTTAAAGTCATTTATTCTATTTTTTTCAAAATAAATTGCCACGAATAAGGAAAAAACAAAAATTAAAAGTCCGTTACCCGCTGCAAATTCGTAGGAAAATGTTTTAAAAAGGGGGAGAGACTGAAAGAAAAAATTAAGCAGAGCGTAAATTACCAGTAAAAACAAGGGAAAGACAAGCGTATTTTTAGATTTTTGGCTCATTAAAAAATCATTTGATTTTTACGATATTCCCGAAAATACCGGAAATAAAAATTTTACCTTGCGGATTAACATCTGCATTTAGCAAATTAATAAAAGAATGTGTGTCGTAAAGCTTCCAGGAATCTCCGGAATCTTTTGAAACGAGAATAAATCCTTTGTTGGCGAAAATAATCAACAGATTTTTGTATTTAAGAATTTTATTCAAACCTCGAACGTTTTTCAAAACGCTCATGCTCCAGCTTGCTCCGCTATTATTTGTTTTCAAAATCACTCCTCCGCCTCCTACAATAATGCCAACGTCCTTGTCCAGAAAAGTAATTGAACGTAAATACTTTACTGTGGACGAATTAACCTTTCGCCAGGTCTCTCCTCCGTCGGCGGTTTTCAAAATTGTCCCTCGTTGTCCAACTACAAAGCCAACGTTTTCGGTAGGGAAAGCCACGTCGTAAAGCAGTTGAGAAACGTAGGAAGGAACGCTTTTCCACGTGTTTCCGCCGTCAACCGTTTTAAGAATTAAACCCTGACTTCCAAGCACAAAGCCAATTCTTTCGTTGAGGAATTTAATTTTCATTAAAGCATAATTAGCGGGTAGTTTAATAGTTAAAAAATCTTTTGAGGAAAATTTGCCGTAGAACAAACGGGAAGAATCGGCGGCAATAATCATTTCTCCGTTAGGTTTAAGCCAAACATCGTGAAGATTTAAAGAATCGAAGCGGGCGGTGTTTTGCCATGTGTCTCCGGCGTCAGTCGTTTCAAGAACATAGCCGGAATCCGCCACGGCAACTCCCCTGTAACCATCAAGCATTTTAATTGCATTAATTGTGGCGTTAATTGGTAGTTTTTCTCTTTGCACGGATTTGAATCCTTTGAAATAATCCGAAGAGGTAAACAAAGTTTCGATGCTGTATTTTTTCAGAAAATCGAGTCGTTTGTGCCTTAGCAAATCGTCCACTTGCTTGTACACAAACCAAGAAAGCAAAAGGAAAGCCACGATGAAAGCGCTGAAAGCAATAATCGAAGCGGTTCTGCGTGGAGCTTTTTTGTCCTTTTTACGCGCATATTTGGCGTGAATTTCAGAAAGTTCTTTTTCAAGCTTTTCAATGTCGCTCAAAAAATCGTCGCAATGGGCGTAACGCTCGGCCGGGTTTTTACTCATTGAAATTGCTATTATTTTGTCGATTAAATCCGGCGTTCCCGGAATTATTTTAGAAATTTTGGGCGGGTTTTTCTTTAAGTGTGCGTCCATTATTTCGTACTCGCTGTCGTAATAAAAAGGCGGTTTGCCGGTAAGCATCTCGAAAAACGTGCAACCAATGGAGTAAATGTCGGCGTGGTGCGTAACTCGTTCGCCCCGAATTTGTTCGGGACTCATGTAATAAACGGTGCCTACTTTAGCGCCTGTTTTTGTAACGCCCTTTTCAAAAAAAGATTTTGAAATGCCAAAGTCCATTATTTTGGCAATTCCGTCGCTGTTAATGATGATGTTTGAGGGTTTAATATCCCTGTGGATGAACCCTTTGGAATGAGCGTAACCGATACCGTTTAAAATTTGTTTTGTGACGTAAACAGCGTCGTAAGGGTGCAGCCTGCCCTGACGGCGGATGAGCCTGTCGAGTCCTTCGCCTTCTACGTATTCCATTACAATGCCGAGGATTCCTTCGTCCTCAATGAAACCGTAAACCGTTACAATATTAGGGTGAATAAGTTTGGCTTGATTTTTAGCTTCACGGCGAAATCGTTCTACAAATCTGCTAACTTCGGCAATCTGTACATTCATTATTTTAATTGCCACCGGGCGGTCTAATTTTAAATCGTAACCTTTGTAAACAACGCCCATCCCCCCTTTACCGATTATCGATTCGAATCGGTAATTT
>JALWSN010000048.1 GCA_027080245.1 Ignavibacteriales bacterium
GTACGGGTATTCCTTGGCAAAAATTATTTAAAAAAATTAACTGCTGCAGGAAGTGGAATAATTATCAGCAAATTAAAAAATTTCGAGAAAAGATTTAATCAAATTTCCGGCGACAGCCTTACGTTAAATTTTAAGGAAGGTAAATTGAAGAACACACTTGTAAACGGCGAGGTTCTGAGCGTTTATTATTTGTTTGGAGACGACGGAAGTCCGAACGGACTAATAAAATCAAGCGCAAAATGGGCTCAAATAAAATTTGAAAAGGGGAGAGTAGTTTACGTGAAACTAAAAGGAGAGCCCGTAAGCGAGTTTCATCCCGAAAAACTAATTGAAGGAAACGAAACGGATTTCACCCTACCGTCGTTCAGGCTTTACGGAGGAAAACCCAAGAGGGAGGAAATTATTAAACGGGCAAAACGCAACAAAAATTGGAACAGGCATGAATGAAAATTTAAGATTGGAAAGCAGAAAGCTTGTAAAAATTTACAAGAAAAGAAAAGTGGTAAACGAAGTAAGCATTGGGGTTAATCAAGGCGAGGTTGTTGGTTTGTTAGGTCCGAACGGAGCGGGGAAAACCACCACCTTTTACATGATTGTTGGAATGATTAAGCCCGACGGGGGCAAGGTGTTTCTTGGCGGCAATGAAATTTCTACGTTTCCGATGTACAAAAGGGCGCGGCTTGGAATTAGTTACCTGCCGCAAGAAGCGTCGGTTTTCCGCGGGCTTTCGGTGGAGGATAACCTGACAGCCGTGCTTGAGATGATGAATATTTCCAAGGAAGAGAGGAAAGAACGCCTTGAAGCGCTGTTAAAAGAATTGGGCGTTGAAAAAATCCGGAAGAACCTTGGAATGCAATTGAGCGGCGGGGAAAGGAGGCGTACGGAAATTGCCCGAGCTTTGGCGACCGATCCAAAATTTATTTTACTCGACGAACCCTTTGCCGGCATCGACCCAATTGCCGTTGAAGATATTATGAACATCGTTGCGAATTTGAAAAATAAGGGAATTGGCATTTTAATTACCGATCACAACGTTCATGAAACTTTAAGCATTGTGGACAGGGCTTACATTTTAATCAACGGGCGAATTTTCAAAGAAGGCTCGGCGGAGGAATTGGCTAACGACCCGGAAGTAAAAAAACTTTACCTTGGCGAAAAATTCAGACTTGACAGATACAGCGAATAACACAATGGAGAGCGGAATGAAATTAGAAACTAAAGTAACCAAATTATTTAATATTGAACTGCCTATCATTCAAGCCGGAATGGTGTGGGTTTCCGGTTGGGAGTTAGCCGCTGCGACGTCGAACAACGGCGGATTGGGATTGATTGGAGCGGGCTCGATGAAGCCGGAAATTCTAAGAGAACACATTAGTAAATGCAAAGCCGCAACGGCAAAACCTTTTGGCGTTAATTTACCTTTGTTACGCGGCGACGCTGAGGAGCTGGCTCAAGTAATTTTGGAAGAAAATGTGCCTGTTGTTTTTACTTCGGCGGGGCATCCGGGTAAATTTATCGAGCGCTTTAAAAGCAAAGGAATGATTGTGGTTCACGTTGTTTCTTCCGTTAAGCACGCCCTTAAAGCCGAATCCGTTGGCTGCGACGCCGTTGTTGGTGAAGGATTCGAAGCAGGGGGACACAACGGTCCCGATGAGATTACTACCTTTGCTTTGATCCCGCAAATTGTCGACGCGGTTAAAATTCCCGTAATAGCCGCGGGGGGAATAGCCGACGGGCGCGGGATTGTTGCCGCGCTTGCATTAGGCGCCGAAGGCGTTCAAATAGGTACAAGATTCGCGGCGACTATTGAATCTTCCGCGCACGAGAATTACAAAAATGAAATCGTAAAAGCAAAGGACAATTCAACTACAATTATTTTAAGAAGAGCGGGATTTGCAAGGACGTTAAAAAACGAATTCAGCGAGCTTGCAATTCAGCAGGAATTAAAAGCTCCGGACGACGTGAAAACTTTAATTAAATTAAGCGACAAAAAGGAACGACTTGGCATTTTTGAAGGCGACGCCAAAAACGGAATGCTTGAAGCAGGACAGGGCGCCGGCTTGATTAACGAGGTAATTTCGGTGGAGGAATTGTTCGTTAAATTTAAAAAGGAAATTGAGGAAGCGTTTGAAAGATTGAACGGGTTCAGGAACGATTAGATTAATGTTTGGCGTAAAGCCTTAATTTTTTATTTGAATTCTTTTTTTTATTTTTAAAAATTACATTAGCGGAGAAATAAATG
>JALWSN010000049.1 GCA_027080245.1 Ignavibacteriales bacterium
AATTTACCGAGAGACTGTGTGACTTAGAGACTTAGAAAATTAGTAATTAAAAATACTTTTGACTTTTTAATTTTTACTTTTGAATTGTTTCCGGGGAATCACTCCTGTCCAAAATATTTTTTGATTATTAAAAAGCGCTAAAATCTTTTATTTAGGAGACTTATTTTCAAATTCCTCCAAACAATCCCTTAAAATTTTTCGATATGTCATTTTTTTTCAAAACAATTAGGAAAATTTTTGCTATTCAATTAGAATAGATGAATTCTAAGATATGTAATCGGCGCTCATTAAATCAACGCAATCTCAGTCAGGGTTCACTCCCACCCTATCCCTATTAGCATTTGTGAAAGTATTAAATTACGTAAGCTCCTTAGGGGTTTGGGATAGGGTGGTTGGTTGCAAACAGAATTTTTTAGAAAGAGTTTTTCTCCAAAACGCATTCAATTTATTTTGGACAGATGTGTTACAATGGAAATAAGCTAATTAGGTTTGAAAGCTTTGTGGCTTTTCTGTTATTAAAGTTTCAAATTCAAAGATGAGATTTGATTTATTTGGGTTTAATAACTTAAAAATATCTTTTGGGTAATACTCCCCTTAATAACCCCTTTTTCAAGCGTGTCCGGCGTATCCCGCAAGATGCGGGAGAGAAGACGGACCTGTCGCGGCGGAGTCAAGCGAAGCGCAGACGAAGACGGATTGTCCCCCCATCCAATCATTCTAAAAATTTGGCCGGGGTGGAGGTGGTTGGTTGCCCATGAAATATTTGAGAAAGCGCTTTTGTCTAAGATGCATTTCGATTTAAATTATTTTGTGGGGATGTGTTGTAATTTGATTCAGGGAGTATTAATAATTTTAATTTGACATTTTAACATTTTCTTCTTAAATTAAAAAAGCTTCACAAAAATTTTAGAATGCAAGAGGCGACTAAACACATAGGGCAAAGAAAACCGAGTTTATTAACTGCGATTCGCAATAAAATGAGGACGGCAAATTACAGCGATAAAACCATTACGGCTTACCTCAAGTGGATAAAAGAATATGTTTTGTTTAATGATAAAAAACATCCGGCTGAACTTTCAAAAGAAAATATTGAAAGTTTTTTAACATATCTTGCCGTGAAAAGAAATGTTTCCGCTTCTACTCAAAATCAAGCTTTAAGCGCTATTTTATATTTATATAAAAACTTTGTTAAAAAAGAGATCGGTTGGTTGTATGATATTGTAAGGGCTAGTAGAAGCAGAAGATTGCCTGTGGTTTTTACTAAGGAAGAAGTCAGAAGGATTTTTTCTTATCTCGAAGGAACTCCAAAATTGGTTTGCTCTTTGCTTTACGGCTCCGGTTTAAGATTGGGAGAAGCTTTAAGACTCAGAATCAAGGATATAGATTTTGAAAGGAAACAAATTCTGGTTCGAGAGGCTAAAGGTAACAAAGATAGAATTACAACGTTGCCGTTATCCATTATTCCGGAATTAAAAAATCATTTGAACAAAGTTTATTTGCAGCATAAGGAAGATTTGAGAAATGGTAAAGGACGAACAAAATTACCATATGCACTTGAAAAAAAATATCCTAATGCCGATGTTGACTTTTACTGGCAGTATGTTTTTCCTGCGGACAAATTTATTAAAGACAATGAGACCGGACTTGTATTCAGATACCATATTCATGAAAGCACAATTCAAAAGGCAATTAAACAAGCCGTTAAAAAGGCGGGAATTTTAAAACACGGTACCGCACACACTTTTAGGCATTCATTTGCAACACATTTGTTAGAAGACGGATATGATATCAGGACAATTCAAGAATTACTTGGTCATAATTCTCTTAAAACTACCATGATTTATACTCATGTTATTAAACAAGGTGCAGGAATAATTAGTCCGTTAGATGGAATAAAGTAAGAGTTTGTTAGGCGGAACGATTGTTCTTGCTAACAAACCGAAATATAAATTAAAATAATCTGTAAACAATTAGAACAAAATAAGTTATGACGAAAACAATAAAAAAGAAAGGAGTGTTAGCAAGACAAGGTTGTCGGGCTAACATGCCGGAAGAGATTGGTTTTCGTCGGGTTAATTAATAGATAGTCCGACCGCAGGCGGTCGGACTATCGGGAGCGTCGGATTTTCAATCCGCAGATAGACCGCCTGCGGCGGTCTATCAAGCGGATCGAACCGACAAGACTTCGAAGCAAGCTTCTCGTCTTGCGGCTCATCCGCCGCTCCCGTTATGC
>JALWSN010000050.1 GCA_027080245.1 Ignavibacteriales bacterium
GTCCACAACACTCGAATCTCTAACGGTAAATTCCGTGTAGGATGCCGCAATGAACAATCTTCCTTCAAACGTTCTCGTTAAAACGCCGTAAGCTGTGTCCCCTTTAATTGTTACGTCCAGATTTCGGCTTACAAGATGCATTCTTTGCCCTACTTTAACGGGGAAAATTTGAGTGTTGACTTTCGCAAAATTCATTGCTGTTTCTTCATCGTAATTTGGCTCGAAGGATTGAATGACTTCGCTGCTGTCGGCAATTTTCAATAAAGCTTGTTGCAACGGGGTTTGTTCGTTTGGATTAATTATTGAATCGTTCTTATTGCATGCAGCGGCAAACAAAACTACGGCAATTAACAAAGCGGTTTTTTTGATTAGTTGTTTCATTTGTTTCTCCTGTTTTTATTGGAAAATTTGTTTTCCATTTGCACTGCACAAACCGTGCCAAATTCCCGGAGCCCACTTAATTGCTTGTAATTAAACAACTTACCTCTTCGGCGAACAACTTTGAAATGCCTGAAAATTCACGTCAAATGCCTGAAATAAAATTCCTTGCATTTCCGGTAAAAGCGTTAATATTTCCTCTAATGGTTGAAAGGATTGAAGGAGTGGGAATAGAGGTGGAAGCGAAGTGATTTGCCTTTGAAAAGAAGAATGTGATATTTCGCCCTTGGACTAAAGTAATTCAAGCCACTTTAATTTGTAATTTTTTAGAGGAAATCATTTTTGTGCCTTTTAACTCGAGGCGCGGTTTGCAATTTAATTGTTCAAAAAGCAGTTGTTTGGAAAAATTAGAACTATTCTTAAATTTAATTATTTATGTTTGCTAAATAATTTCAAAATTTTAGTTGACTAATGTTTTTAATTGAAATAAATTCGTGCATTAAAATTTATTGACTATTAGGCAGAATGAATAAAACGATTGGCATCCGCAGGGAAACCAAGGACAATACGGAACAGAGGGCGCCATTAACACCCGAGCACGTTAAGCGGTTAACGCAAGAATTCAACGTTAACGTTGTGGTTCAACCCGCCACTCAAAGAACGTTCTCGGACGACGAATATAAGAACGCAGGCGCCGTTATTTCAGAAGATCTTTCCCGGTGCAATTTAATCTTTGGCGTTAAGGAGGTTCCCATTCCCGATTTGCTCCCTAACAAAACGTTTTTGTTTTTTTCCCACACAATCAAAGGGCAGGAATACAACATACCCTTGCTGAAAGAAATTTTAAGGCGGAACATCACGCTTATTGATTACGAACTTGTGAAAAATGAAAACGGGAAGCGGATTATTTTCTTCGGGCAATATGCGGGAATTGTTGGAATGATTGATTCTCTGTGGTTGTTGGGCAGGAGGCTTAAGTACGAAGGAATTGAAACGCCTTTTTTGAAAATCGAACAGGCAATAAATTATTCGTCATTAAAAGACGCGGAAGAGGCGATTGCCGAAGTGGGTGAAATTATTAGGGAGAAAGGACTCCCGGCCGAGCTTATCCCCATGGTTGTTGGATTTACGGGCAGGGGCAACGTTTCCAAAGGCGCACAAAGAATTTTGAATTTGTTGCCCGTTAAAAAAATTCAGCCGTCGGAGCTTTCCTCGATTCGTCAAAATACAAATTCAAATAATTTCGTTTACTCCGTTGAATTTTATTTGCCGGAAATTTACTACCGCACGGACGGCGGTTCGTTCGAAAGGGAACATTTCCGCAGGAATCCCTCTCTTTACAAATCCAAGTTTAACGAATATTTAAAATACTTAACTGTGTTTGTAAACGGCATTTACTGGGAACCCAGCTACGATAGACTTGTAACCAAAGAGTTTGTTAAAAAAGCCTACGAAAACAACAGTTTGAAAAATCTTAAAGTAATTGGCGACGTTACGTGCGACATTGAAGGCTCGATTGAGTTAACGGTGAAAGCCACAAAGTATGTTAATCCCGCTTACGTTTACGAACCTCTTAGCGGAAAAGCGCGCGACGGATGGGAAGGCGAAGGTCCGGTTATTCTGGCGGTCGATAAGCTTCCGACGGAACTGCCGAAAGACGCTTCGAATTCTTTCGGGAACGCTTTGATCGATTTCATTCCCGAGCTGCTGGGAACGGATTTTTCGAAAGACTTTAACGAACTGAATTTGCCTCCGGAATTTGCCGGTGCGGTAATAACTCACAAAGGCGCTTTAACGCCTGATTTTATTTACTTGAAAAAATTTTTGTGAAATGAATTCTCCGAAACTCGATA
>JALWSN010000051.1 GCA_027080245.1 Ignavibacteriales bacterium
CCCTTAACGTTTACATTGCCGACAAAAACAACAATAGAATTTTATTTTACGACAAGGACTTAAATTACATTTCTCAATTAAATGCGCAAAGCGTTGAAAACCAAAGCTACGCTTTTGCCTACCCTACCGCATGTGCGGTCTCGTCCCAAGGGGATTTATTTATTTTGGATTCCGATAATTCCCGGATTTTAAAGTTTGATTTAAATGGGAAGTTTCTTTTTGAAATTGGGAATCAAAACTCCGGAGCGTTCGCTCTCTCTAATCCGGTCGGTTTAACTCTTTCGGACAACGGCAAGCTATTCACGTCAAACAACGAAACAATCTTCGTTTTTGATTACTACGGAAAGGGCTTGCTGAAATTTAACGAAAAAATAAAAATAACCAACTTGAATTTTAACGACGGATATTTAACCGTTTGCTCAAATCAAAAAGTAAGAATTTACAAAGTTGGTGAAAACCTTGAATATTGGGGGGAATTTAAGGGCGCTCCACAGAAAGGACTTATTATTAAGGACGCTCAAATATTCCACGGAAAACTTTACCTATTAACCAAACATTCCTTAAAAATCTACTCGATTGAATAATGCCGTTAATTTTTAGAATATTTATCTTTTCAATTGTCCTGTTCTGGTACGCCGGAATTTACGTTGAGTTTTTCTCCCGATATTTTAACAAATTCCTTTTCTTCGTTCCCTTCCTGAATTTAATGTACTCAAACGTTTGCCACCAAGTTCCTGCAAAAGAAATCTATTTCAATGGAATGCACACGCTTGTTTGCGCCCGCTGCGTGGGAATTTACACAGGAGTTTTGGTTGTTGCCTTCGGGGTTTTGTTTTTTAAAGAATTAAAGAAAGGTCCCAGAATACTGTTATTATTAGCTTTTGCGCCGGTAGCGTTAGACGTAGCCTTTGCTAATTTAGGGTTGTACAGTTATTCGAAAATTTTTGCGATAATTACCGGATTTATTTTGGGTTCGATTGTATTTTATTATTTTTACGAAGCTATTTCAACAAAATATTGGAATTCAAAGTGAAAAAATATTTGTCGGCTTTTGTTGTGGGATTTGGCGCGGGCGTAATTCAAGTTGTTCCCGTGGCTAAAAGTTTCGCTTGTTGTTTGATTATTCCCGCCGCGTCGGTTCTTGCACTATCCCTCCATCAAAAGGCAAATAAAAACCCTTTCCCTATTGAGTTTAAACAAGCCGCCGTAATCGGACTTTTAACGGGGCTGTGGGCGGCTTTGTTTGGAACCTTCTTCGACGTATTCATTACCTTCGTAACAAAAAACAACGATGTAATAGCCTCGTTCGGTCAATTACAAAAAATGGTCGCTTCCTTCCCGTTCGACAAGGTAGTAAAAAAAGAAGTAACGGATTTGTTGAGCAAAATTGTCCGGGAAATCTCCACTACCGGATTTTCCTTGCTTTACACTATTTCGGTTGGATTTAATAATTTAATTGTCGACACTATCTTCGGCTTTGTAGGCGGCGTAATTGGAATGCAAATATTAAACTCCAAAAACAGAAGCCTTTGAAAAATGATTACGAGCGCTCTGCTTTTTCTTCACCTGATTTTTTTAATTCTTATTTTTTACAAATTCTACAAAAAAGATTCCATTAACGCTGCATTGCTTAATACTATTTTCATTCTGGTTATTTTTGCTGTTGGCTGGACTTTGTGGGCGTTTATTGTAAACTTAATTTTTTCCATACATGGCAAAGAAATTAACAACGACTCCATCACCCTGCTATTATTGACTTTGAGCGAGGCTGTGTTCTACAAGGGCTATTACAAAACGCTTATTGTACCCGATAAGGAAAAACAATAACCGCGGTTTGCACCGTTTGCTTTTGCCCTTTGGGAATAGGCTCAAAACGCCACTGCCTCAAGGAATTGATTGCCGCCATTTCCAATCTTGTATCGGCTTTAATTAACGGGAAAATATTTGCCACCGTTCCGTCGGGCAAAATAGAAAAGCGCAATTTAATGTCGATGTTCTTACTAACTCCGGGCGGATAAGCGGGCAACTGGTAACTGTAAATTTTTCTTATTCCCTTTCCGCCAAAGTCAATTTGAAATCCATACGCCCCCTGGAATTGTTCCTGTTGGTTTTGTTTTTTTTCGGATTCCTTTTTTTTATTTTTCTTCTTGCTTTTAATTATGCTCGGCGATTTTTTGTCGGGATGTTTAATCGCCGGAAGTTTTACTTTAGCTTTTTTTTTTGGCTGTT
>JALWSN010000052.1 GCA_027080245.1 Ignavibacteriales bacterium
TTTCGTAAGTTTTTTAACGATATCCAAAGTCTCGGAATTATAAACGCCTTCCTTATTTTCGATTGCGATAATAATTCCGTCCTTAATATTAAACCATTTCTCCGCTTGATCGCTGTAAATGAACGCAGGATGGTCTTCGGGCATATATTTGTCAAGATTCGTTTCCATCCTTGTGTTTTCTTTCATCGGGAAGATAAACAGAACAGTGATAATCAGTATTACGCCTAATACGAGATACGGAACTTTAAGTAGTTTGTTAAGTAATTTTTCCATTGGTTTTTCTTTTATGTTTGTTAAAATTCACTAACTTTTTAGACAAAAAAATTTATTTTTTTATCATCAATTTAATAGAACCGAACATTTTCTCGCCTTCTTTTCTTAAATCGAAATTATATTCGTTTAGTTCCCATCTTTTTACTAAAAGTCTCAAGGACCCCATAATCATAGTTGCTATATGAATATCTTTAATGTCCTCCCTGATTTCATTCGCTTTCTGTCCAGCTTTAATAATTTGGCGGAACATCTCTTCATTTAACTCAAGTAAATTGGCGATTTTTTTCGAAAGTTGTTTGTCATTCTTAAATATCTCATCCGAGAAGATAACTGAAACAAGCTCCGGAGTTTGAGAGAATTTGCTAAAATATCCATTAAAAATAAAGTGTATCTTTTCGATCGAAGTTTTGCCTTCCATTATGATTACATCGGAAATATTTGGCATCAGAGACTTGAAACTATCGAGTATCGCAATTAAAATGGCGGTCTTATTCTTAAAATGTCTGTAAAGCGCCGGTTCAGTAACGTTTATTGCTTTCGCCAGATTTTTAATCGTTAACCCTTGGATGCCTTTCTCTGCTATCAGCGTTATCGCCGCTTTTATTATTTCGTTTTGTCTCGCTGTCATTAAATTTACAATGTTAATTAATAATCACTAACGCAATATAATAAAAATTATTCTTTTGTCAAATAAAAAACAAAAATATTTTTGCGTTAAGAACAATGATAGTAATATTATTGACTAATATTGTAATTTATTTGCAGCCGATCCAATTATCCTGTACTATTTGGTGACTTCGCAAAATGCGGAGGATCGAATGTTTGCAGAAAAAAATAGCGAAATATAAGAAATGATGCTAAGGGTATGGAAGTTAAGAATTTAACTGTTTAAAAAGAAAAAGGTAGAGGGGGCAGCCTGATTTTTTATTGGGTAGGGAAACTGGTAAACCTGTTTTCAGAAAATTCAAGTTTTACTTAACCCATTCCCACGGATAAATTCACAGGTTAACGTCAATTGACCTTTTGACGCATTCAGTAAAAATCATGAAGAATGCGAATCATCCGGTACTGCATTCATCCAATCACACAACCTAACAGAGCGTATTCCGCTATATACGAAGGATATCCTAAAAATTCGTGCAGCTAAACAAACTTACTCTTTGAGACTTATTCCTTAAGATTTTCCCCCAAATTCCATTTCAAATAAAAAAAGGCTGTCCAAAAATATTTACGGCAAAAAGTCTTTAAAAATAAGCTAATTATTTCCGATAGTAGCATCGTCCAGCCAGAGAATATTCTTCTCAGCAAGAGGCGATGTTTTGGGGACAGACCCTTTATTTTAATCTTCTTTGTAACGGTACTTTAATTTGCCCTGAAGCAACTCGTCGAGGGCTTGTTCGTGCGGTTTTGGTCTCTTTTCAAATTCAAGCGAAATTTTAATTTGCTCCGAATTGTCCCTTTCCTCGAATTCGTCTTCCTTTTCCGGAAGCATTGTATCCAGCATCATTTTGAATTCGAGGCGGTTGTCGTTGTTAATCATCCTTGCGCGGCGGGAAGCCACCACTACCGCTTCGTAAATGTTGCCTGCAACTTTGTCAATTTCTTTTAAATTAATAGGATGAAGAGCCATTTTATTCACTCCTTATTTATTATTTCTTTCACAATTTCTTTTACTTTAGCCTTTGCTCTTTCAAGATTATCGTTTTCCACAATATAATCAAATTTGTCCTGATAATTCAACTCCATTTGAGCGCGTTCAATTCTTTTGCGGTAATCTTCCGCGCTTTCGGTATTGCGTCTTTTTAATCTTTCCTTAATCGCTTCCACGCTTGGCGGCTTAACAAAAATCAATACAGCCTGCGGGTATTGTTTTTTCAAGTTCAAAGCGCCTTTAACGTCAAGCTCGAAAACTACGTTTTTCCCTTCATCAATCAAGCCGTCCACGTAACCCC
>JALWSN010000053.1 GCA_027080245.1 Ignavibacteriales bacterium
AAATTAAACTGGCTGAACGGCGAGCACATCCGCGCCAAATCCGACGAAGAACTCCTGCCGCTCGTTAAAGAGGAATTCCGAAAATCAGAGTTCGCCGATTTGGAAATTTCCGACGATTACCTTTTGAAAATAATCCGCGCAATGAAAGAAAGAGTTACTTTCGTTCACGAATTCATTTCTAACTGCAAATACTTTTTCCAAAAGCCGCAAAATTACGATGAGCAAATCGTTCGCAAAAGGTGGAAGCCCGAAACTCCTGAACATTTACGCATCCTTGTCGGCGAATTCGAAAAATTGGAAAATCCCACAAAAAAAGATTTCGAAACAACTTTGCGTGCGGTGGCGGAAAAATTGGGCGTCGGCGCGGGCAAGTTAATTCATCCCGTAAGGCTCGCTCTTTCCGGCGTTGGCAAAGGTCCGGGCATCTTCGATTTACTTGAAATAATCGGCAAGGACGAATCCATTGCCCGGATTAACGAAGCAATTGAAAAAATTAAATTGGAAGAGAATTAAAGTGGAAGAAATCAAGAAAAAAGAAAATTTCATTACGGAAATAATCGACAAAGATTTGGCGGAAGGCAGGTACGCCAAAGTTCACACGCGTTTCCCGCCCGAGCCCAACGGCTATTTGCACATCGGTCATGCAAAATCCATTTGCCTGAACTTCGGATTAGCCGAACAATACGGCGGCAAATGCAATCTTAGGTTCGACGACACGAATCCCGCCAAGGAAGAGGAAGAATACGTCGAATCAATCAAGGAAGACATTAAATGGCTTGGGTTCGATTGGGAGGACAGGCTTTATTACGCGTCCGATTACTTCGATATTTTGTACGACTACGCGGTAAAGTTGATTAAAAAAGGCAAAGCGTACGTCGACAGCCTTAGCTACGAAGAAATCAAAGAGCTGCGCGGCACGCCTACCCGTCCGGGTAAGGAAAGTCCTTACCGCAATCGGAGCGTTGAAGAAAACCTAAAACTTTTTGAAAAAATGAAAAACGGCGAATTCAAAGAAGGGGAGTGCGTGCTGCGCGCTAAAATAGATATGTCCTCGCCCAACTTAAATTTACGCGACCCGATAATGTACAGGATCAAACACGTACCCCACCACCGCACGGGTAACAAATGGTGCATTTACCCGATGTACGATTGGGCGCACGGTCAAAGCGATTCAATCGAGGGAATTACACATTCAATTTGCACGCTTGAATTTGAAAATCACCGTCCCCTTTACAACTGGTTCCTCGAGCAGTTGGAAATTCACCATCCGCGCCAGATTGAATTTGCCCGGCTGAATTTAAGCTACACCGTAATGAGCAAACGCAAATTGCTTGAATTGGTTGAAGGCGGCTACGTGGACGGTTGGGACGACCCGCGCATGCCTACCATTTCCGGACTCCGTAGGCGCGGCTTTACGCCCGAATCCATCAGGAATTTCGCCGACAGAATCGGGGTGGCTAAAAGGGACACAATGATTGACGTGGCGCTTCTGGAATTTAGCTTGCGCGAGGATTTGAACAAAAAAGCTCAACGGGCGATGGCGGTGTTGAACCCATTGAAAATTACTTTAATCAACTACCCCGAAGGCAAAACTGAAGAGCTTGAGGCGGTAAACAATCCCGAAGATCCCTCAATGGGAAGGCGTAAAGTCCCTTTTGGCAGGGAGCTTTTCATTGAAAGAACAGATTTCATGGAAGACCCGCCGAAAAAGTTTTTTCGGTTGAAACCCGGCGGGGAAGTCCGCCTGCGTTACGCTTACATCATTAAATGCGAAGAGGTGGTGAAGGATTCCGAGGGAAACGTGGTGGAACTAAAATGTACTTACGACCCCGAAACCAAAAGCGGAAGCGGTTCGACAAGGAAAGTAAAGGGAACAATTCATTGGGTTTCCGCGAATCATGCCTTCGAGGCGGAAGTTCACCTTTACGACCGCCTTTTTACCGTGGAAGACCCGTTGGCTGACAAGGAAAGGGACTTCAAAGAATTTATTAACCCCAATTCGTTAGTAAAATTGAAAGGATGTAAATTGGAGCCTTTCCTTAAAAACGCGAAAGCGGGGGACAGGTTCCAGTTCGAACGGTTGGGATATTTTTGCGTAGATTCGAAATATTTTAAAAAAGGAAAGCTTGTTTTTAATAGAACCGCCACATTACGCGACACTTGGGCAAAGATTGCTAAAAAACAAAATTTGTAACGTAAATTTGCTTAGTAGCGCGGATT
>JALWSN010000054.1 GCA_027080245.1 Ignavibacteriales bacterium
GTCGGAAGAGGAGAAATCTTAGAAACAAAGTGAACTGTCATTTCGAAGAAGTCACGCATTCTGCGGGACGACTGAGAAATCTCACCAAAATGTGTAGAATTTTTAGCAAAAGAGATTCCTCACTCTCGACTTCGTCGAGGTTCGGAATGACAGAAAAAGCAATGTGTCATTTCGACCTCGCCTTGACGGGGGAGAAATCTCTGAGAATGTATTAGAGATATCTCACCCCGATAAATCGGGGTTCGATATGACAATGGGTATCTTGTCTTTGTGTGGAAATAAGTAAAAGTAACTCAGCTTTAACAAAGAAGTTTTGGAATGATGGAATGGTGGAATAATGGAAGAGTGGAATTGGAAGAAAATTTTGATTGAAAAATTCCCCTAATAAAATCCTAAGGACAAAATTCCAACATTCCAATTTCCCAATATTCCAATTTCCCTCGGATAGTCCTTCGGACATCATTCCATTGTTCAGATAGATATTGAAATTTTCATTCATAATTCAACATTCATAATTCATAATTATTTTAATCAAGCAAAGTTGTAACTGATGACTTAAATTTTTTCCAGGAAATTACTTCAATTTCATCAACAAAGCTATTAATTTCACCCGCGTAAATTAGTTTTTTCTCTATTTTAATCTTCTCTGAACCGGGAGATAATTTGCGTAAGTTTTTCAAAAAATCGTTGCTAAACGTTTCCCCTCCCTTTATTTCAATCGCTAAAATTGTACCGTTTCCCTTGTCGATAATTGCGTCAATCTCCGTTCCGTTGCTTTCTCGCCAATAATAAATCGTGATATTCTTACCCGAATGCTTTGCGGTTTTGATTATTTCACTTATTATTAAATTTTCAAATAATTGTCCGTAAGCAAAATGATTTTTTACCATTTCGGGCGATGTAATTTTTAGCAGAGAAGCCGCAACGCCGGTATCGTAAAAATATAATTTGGGAGCTTTAATCAATCTTTTGTTAAAATTTTTGTAGTACGGCTTAAGTAAATAAACAACAAAACTTGCCTCCAGCAACGACAACCACGCTTTTGCAGTATTCACGGAAATTCCAGCATCATTCGCCAGCGAGGATAAATTTAATATTTGCCCCACTCGCCCGGCGCACAAATGTAAAAATCTGCTGAACGAAGAAAGATTTTCAATGTTCTTTAATGTTCTAATGTCCCTTTCAATATATGTTTGCAAATAAAAGGGATAAAAATCTAACGGCGAAATATTTTTATCGTAAATCCGTGGATAAAATCCTTTAAAAATAAAATTGGAATAATCATTATCCTTAGTGAAACTCATCTCGCTGATATCGAAAGGGAAAAGATTAACAATTCCAGCGCGACCGGCAAGAGATTGAGAAATTTTTTCATTTAACAGAAAACTCTGCGAGCCGGAAAGAATATATTGCCCGGGAATACCCTTTTCATCGGAAATAACCTGAATGTAGCTAAACAGTTCCGGGATGTTTTGCGCCTCGTCAAAAATCACCCGTTGGCCCGCGGATTTCAAGAAGCCCAAAGGGTCGGCCGATATCATTTCACGGTGGTCAACTCTTTCGAGATTAAAATATTCATACTCCGGAAATTCCGCCCTGAGCATAGTGGTTTTACCCGATTGACGCGGTCCGGTTACCGAAATAATAGGGAACTTTTTCAACAGCTCCCTCAAATAAAGCACAATATTTCTCTTAACTAACATCTGACTTTAATGCTCCTTAATAATAATCTATGCAATTTTGCATTTACATTGCAAATATACATAAATATTAGCTGATTTGAAAGAATTTTAATCAAAGGTTAAAAGGGGTAATTATTAATTATGAATGTTGAATGATGAATGTTGAATGAAAAGCAAAAAGATTCACAGGTGCTGAAGTGAACTGACGAAAAGACGAAGAGACTTAGAGACGAAGAGAAAAATAGGATTAGTAGCTAAAACTTTTGACTTTTTACTTTTGACTTTTTAATTGAATATTCCGTGTCATCCGTGTTCTATCCAGTCTGCGTCCTATCAATCGTCAATCGCAAGACGTAAGAAGTAAGACGTGAGAAGTTTCACAGAGAACAGCTTTCGTATTCGGAATTTTCTTGGGAAAGCAGAGGTAATTCAAAGGCTCTCGCTGTGAAATATGTTCGTCACGCATCACCCGTAACTCGTTACTAAGTGATTTGTCATTTGCCCCCGCCTCTGGCGGGACAGGCCCCGACTGT
>JALWSN010000055.1 GCA_027080245.1 Ignavibacteriales bacterium
TTTGAACCCCGCCTCGCGCGGGGTTTTTTATTGAATTTGAAAAAAATTTTTAGAGCTAAAATGCGATGAAGTTAAGTTTGGGATTTGGTTGTTTTTGTGAAATAAAATTGTTAAGCAATGTTTTGTGGCGCAGATTGGTTTCCGAAACTCCGCGGAAAGCGGAGGGCTCGGAAACAATCTGCAAAAAATGCAAAAAGCCTAAGAGCTATCGTAAAAACACAATTACTATTTAAAACTCGTTACTTAAGACTTATTCCTTAAGACTTTCCACACCTCCTTCCCGCTCCTCTTCTTGAGAAGAGTAGGGATAATTTCAAAAGCGCTGTTCACATTTAAAAGCCCCCTTCTCTTGGCAAGAGAAGGGGGTTTGGGGGTAGAGTTCTTTGAAAAAACACATCTGTCCAAAACAAATTGAATCTCAATACATTTTGAGCAGAAGCGCATTCCAAAATATTTACCCCCCCAACCCAAACCCTTCCTCTCCCGGAGGAGAAGGGCTTACGTAATTCAATACTTTAAATAATGTTAATGATATGGGGGAGAGAAGAACTCTTTCTTTTACGAAAACGCCAATTACTTACCACTTAAGACTTATTCCTTAAGACTTTCACCTAATCATCAAACAATCCTTAATCCACAAATACATTTAGCCATTTTACGATGCCGGATATTGAATCAATTAAAAAAGCCCGACTTCTTCGCCGGGCTTTCAACACAGGGGTTAATTGGCTTTTTGCCTTCTCTTGTTTTTTCTGTCCTCGAACAAATAGTAAAATGCCGGAATAACAAAAAGCGTTAAAATTGTAGAAACCAGCAGACCGCCAATGCTGACCACGCCAAGCGGCTGCCGCATTTCAACGCCTGCCGAACCAATGCCAATTGCAAGCGGTAGCATTCCTAAGATAATTGCCAGAGTGGACATTACAATTGGCTTTAACTTAGTTGGGCAAGCTTCAATTAAAGCTTCCCTAACGCCCATGCCGCGTTCCCGGACAAGCTGGTTAGTGTAATCCAGCATTAAAATTGCGTTATTTACAACTATTCCAATCAGCATTATGATTGCCATTAAAGAGGTAATTGCAAACGAAATATTCGTGTAGTAAAGGGAAGCTAAAACGCCGATTATCGCCAGAGGAACGGTCAGCAAAATGAATATCGGCTGAACAAAGCTTTCCAATATTGCGGCTAACAGCAAGTAAGTAAGAATCATCGCCAAAACAAACGCAAAGCTCATATCGGAAACCATTCCTTTCATCATCTCAACAGTGCCCGCCCATTTGATTTTGTAGCCAGGCGGGAACCTTATTTCTTTTAATCTTTTTTCGATTTCGTTTGTTACGTTGCCAAGCGGAACGCCCGGAGCCGGCGAGCCGGTAAACTGAATTGCAACGTACTTATCCCGATGCAAAATTTTCGAATACCCGTTGGTGAATTTAATATCCGCTAATTGCGCAAGCCGGTACACTACGCCGTTGCGGGAAGGGATTGGAATTTGCCCGACCTTCTGAGGCGAGTTCACCGAAGCGTCTTTCATTGTTAAAACTACATCGTATTCGTCGCCTTGCTCAAGGTATTTTGCCGCGGTTAAGCCTTCCATTGCGCCGCGTAAAGTTAAGGCGATTTCCTGAACCGAAATGCCCGTCTCGGCAAGCTTGGTTCTGTTCGGAATAATTGTAATTTCCGGCTTGCCCGCGCGCGAGCTTTGGTCTAAGTTTATTAATCCCGGCACATCTTTAATCTTTGTCAGAATCTTGTCTTTCAGAACGTTCAACGTGTCCAGGTTTTGTCCCATCAGGAAAAATTGCATTGGCGCGCCGTTTTTAGAAGTGAAAGATTTGTAATCCACCGTAATCAATCTTGCGTTGGGAATATCGGAAAATTCCTTAACGAACTTTTGAATGTAGTAATTCAACTTGTGCTTGCGTTGGTTAGCGGGCACAAGGTTAACGTCCATTCTTGCCAGATTCGTTCCAACGTTCACGTCGTTAATTCGCCCTAATTCCGTTACAATATTTACAATTCCCGGGTAATGTTTAATTTTGTTTTCCATTTCTTTTAGCGTCTTGCCCGTTTCGTAAATATTGTATTCCGCCGGTAATTCAACAGTAATTTGAAGCTGCCCGTTGTCCGATTGCGGAATCATGTCGAAACCGATTTTTGGTCCGTAAAAAATTACCGAAATCAGGAATAACGCAAAAGCTACGAATATTATTGTGGCGCTTAGCCATTTGTTTTTAAGCGATTTTTCGAGCAATCGCTTGTAGAACGAATCCCACGATTTGTAAAAAGCGTCCGCCTTGACGGCAATTTTACCCGGCTTGCTTTCTTTTCTCATCATTAAGGAAGCAAGCATAGGGGTAAGAGTGTAAGAGAAGAGCAGGGAAAACAAAGTAGAAAACGCCGCCGCAAGAGCAAGCTCTTTCATGAACATCCCAACAATTGAAGACATTGAGGCAATTGGCACAAACACTACCACGTTTGTTAACGTTGCCGCAAGCACGGCGATTGCCACTTCCGACGTGCCTTTTATCGCCGCTTCGTCAGGAGGATTGCCAAGGGATTTGTGCCTGAAGATATTTTCGATTACCACTACGGAGTTGGAAACAAGCACACCCACGGAAACCGAAATTCCCATTAGCGACATTACGTTCAAGCTCATATGCGCCCACTGGAACGTAAGGAACGTGGAGATAATAGAAGCGGGCATCGAAAGAGCCACAATTATTGTCGAGCGAATGTTCATTAAAAAGACGAACAAAATAATAGCCGTTAAAAGCACGCCTAACAAAATATTGTTGATTGTGTCCTCCACAGAGGCGCGCGTGAACTTCGAGTTGTCCGTAACAATTTTCAATTCCAGTCCTTTCGGCAGCGAAGCTCTGATTTCAGGTAGCATTTTCCGGACGGCGTCGGCTACGCGCACTTCGTTGCCGTCTGAGCTTTTAATTATTGAAAGCCTTACGGCGTTCGAATCGGAAACGTTCGTCTCTGCGTCGAAAAATATTGCCCTTCGGCGGATTTCCTTTCCCGCGTCCTTTACTTCGGCAATCTGCGCCAACTTCTTTATTCCAAAAGGCGTTCTCACTTCAAGATTTCTTATTTGATTTACGCTGCTGTACCTTCCTTTAACTCGAACGGAATATTCCTGTCCGTCAATTTTAAAATTACCGCTCGGCAAATCGATGTTGTTCATTCCCAGAATTTGCATCATTTGCGGGAAGGAAATTAAATCCTCGTAAACCGTGCGTTTTGTGAACGCCACTTGAATTTCGCGTTCCTGTCCGCCCGTTATTTTTACGTCTGCCACGCCATTAATTTGGGAAAGCCTGTCCTTTAATTTGGTCGAAGCAATGTGGCGCAATTTGCGCGGGTCAATGTTTCCGCTCAAAACCAAATCCATTATTGGCAGGGCGCGTAAATCTATTTTTTGAATGATGGGTTTCTTTGCGTCGGAAGGTAATTCGTTCAGAATTAAATCCACCTTGTCCTTAACTTCCTGATTTGCTACGTTAACGTCCTTGGTTAATTGAAACTCAATCATCGTTAGCGCCATTCCGTCGAGGTTGTAGGATTCAATCCTTTTAATTTGACTGATGGTGGAAACGGCGTCTTCAATTTTTTTGGTAATTAATGTTTCTATTTCTTTAGGTCCGGCGCCGGGGTAAATTGTAGTAATTGTTACGTAGGGAATGTCCACCTCCGGCATGTGGTTCAAGTTCAGCTTGTTGAAAGCCAGCGCCCCGAAAATAATGAAGACAAATAAAATGGTTGTTGTTAGAACAGGGCGCTTAACCGAAAGTTTTGCTAAAAACATATTTCCTCCTTACCTAACCGCTTTAATTTTAGTGCCGTCGCTTATTCTTGCGTTGCCTTTTACAATCAACGGCATTCCGGGTTTTAAGCCCGAAGTTATTTCGTAGTAAATGCCGTTGCTGCGCCCCAAAGTAACGTATTGTTTTTTAGCCCGGTTGCCTTCGGCAACGTAAACGTAATTTTTTGCGCCATCCTTCTTAATCAAATTCCTTGAAAGGACAATGGCGTTTTTGTTTTCGTAAACAATTACCTTTACGTTTGCCGTAACGCCCGCAAGAATTTTCCCTTTGCTGTTGTCGAAAATTAAATCCGCGTAAAAGGCTTGTCTCATGGGGTTTTCGCTCATCGAAATCACGGAAACCCTTCCCACAAAGCTCTTTCCGCCAACCGTTGCGATGGCTTTCATTCCTTTCTTTAATTCGTTTCTTTCTTTTTCGGTAAGCCAAATTCTAATCACCATTTTGTTAAGTTTGGCTATTGTGAACAAGGCGGTTTTGGCTTTAACGTTGTCCCCTTCGTGAACCATTAAGTCGGTCAAAACGCCGTCGTACGGGGCTTTGAGGTGTATCATTTGTCGGACTGTTTCGTAGTTGGTTTTGTCCACAATGTACTTTGCTTCGGCGCCGTCCAATTGCGCCCGGGAAACCTGCCCGGCTTTGTAAAGCGCTTTAATGCGTTTGTAATTTTTACGGGAAACGTCGTAAGCGGCTTTGGCTTGTTGAATTTTCGAACCGGGTTCGTCTTCCGGAAAAGAGATTACAACCTGGTCTTTTTTAACATGCTGTCCCGGCTTAAAATAAATTTTTTCAATTCTGCCGCCAACCATTGCGCCAACAATGGTTTGTTTGATTCCTTTGAACTTTCCAATGAAGCTTAAATATTTAGTGAATTCCTGAGTCTTAACTTTTTCCACTACAACTGGGAATCCTTCTTTCTTCTGAATATCTTCCATGCTAACGCTCTTTTTCTTCCTGCCTGCCGAACAGGAAATAATCAATAGCGAAAGCGCCAAACCGGTTAAAGATTTTAGCAAAATTCCAATGTTCTTTTTCATCTTTTTTACCCTTGTTTCTATTGTTAAAAATTTTACTTCAAATAATCTTTTACAAAGTCCAAATATTTGGAATCCAGATTTCCCGTGAGCTCGTCCAAATCGGCTTTAGCCGCAAGGTAATCGTTAACGGCTTTAACGCGGTTTGTTTTTGCAAGGTTCAATTCTACCGCGGCGTTCTTTACTTCCAGCTGAGTTCCGCTGCCTTCTTTGTAACGCACTCGTGCTATGTCGTAAGCCTTTTTTGCAAGCTTAACGTTGCGGTTCATTGATTTAATTTGTTCCTGAATTTTCTTTAGCTCGTGTAGCTTTTGTTTAACCTGCATTATTAAAGACGAACGGAACACGCTGATTTTCTTGTCCGTTTGCTTCGTGGCAATTACGTCTTGCTCAACTTTTCTTGCCGCGCGCATTCCTTGAAAAAGATTAATTGAAAAATTTAATCCTATGGTTATTGAATGGTAATTTTGAAAGTCCCAATTGTCCGCGCTACCGGCGTAAGAAAAATTACCGAACGCCACGAGCGTTGGCCAGTAAGCCGAACGGTCGATGGCAATGAATTCCTCGTCCACTTGTCTTTTTATTCTAAGAGCTTTTAAATCCAGATTGTTTTCCGCCACTCTTTGCGAAAGCTCTTCCTCGGACGGTAAGATTTCCGGAGCGAATTGCATTTTGCCTTCCACGGAAATTTTCTCGTTCTGGTTTAATCCAAGCAGAATTTTCAAACCGTTCTTTGCGTTTTCCAGAATGTTTTCCATGTTGATTATTAAAGGCTTAATGTTCTCAACGCTTACTTCCGCCTGCATTTCGTCGAACTCCGAAACCAAACCTTGCTTTCTCATTTGTTTGATTGTTTCTAAATTCTCCAGCGCGTTACGGTAGCGTTCCTTTGTGATTTTGTTAAGCTCTTTTGCAAGCAGAACACCGTAGTAAGCCTTTTTAACTTTTACCACCGTCTTGAGTACAAGCGATTTCAATTGCTGTTTGGAAAGGTTCAAATAAATTTGTGAAGCTCCTATTCCTCTGAAAACAGCCGAATTAAAAAGTATTTGACTGACCTGGAGATTGGTCGAAAAATTGTTCCTTTGTGCAAACGCTTGTAATTTTGTTTCTAACGGAAGGAACTTGTTTTGGTCGAAAGGCAGAATTTTTTCGTTGAACAAAACTCCGTAAACCGCGTTGTTCAACATAGCCTTGAAGTCCGGGAACGCCATCTTGGGTTTGGCTAAAAATCTCGAGAAGTTCCCCGTTAAATCTACCGTAGGCAGTGCGTAACCGAACGCTTCGGAAACCGCCGCTTGCGCTTTTTTGATTTCAAGTTTTGCGACTTGAATGTCCTTGTTGTTTTTGAGAGCTATTGCAATTGCGTCTTCCAACTTCAGCGTCCTCTGAGCCTTAATTTGCATTGCGCTGAACAGAACGGTCAAAATAATAATTAGCGCTTTTCTCATTTGCGTCATCTCTATTACCTTTTTTTATTTTTGAACTTTTATTCCGTCGATGATGTGTTGAACCATCCTCTTTATTAAATGCGATACGGCTTTGTAATCTATTTCGTGTACGAAATTTACCTGAGAGGAATAATATTGGTGGCTTAATACGGCTGTTACCAACGAATGTAAATCCTCCCCCAGTTGCTTTGAGTTGTGCTTTTTGAACTCCCCGTTCTTTATTCCTTCGTTAAGCAAATCGATGAAAACTTTGCATTCTCTGTCCTTAAAATTTGGGAACGATTTTTTGATTACGTTGCTTATTTCAAAATACGAGTCGAGCTTAATTGCGTATTTCAGGGAACGTTCGTGAATGAATTTAATGAAACTTTCCAGCGCCTCCAGAAGTTTCTTGCTCGCGGGAATGTTCTTGGAAAGTATTTTGTTTTGATTTTCAATGTGTAATTGAATTTCATCTAGAATTAACTCTTTGAACAAAGCTTCTTTACTTTCAAAGTAATAGTAAAGAGAATTTTTTTTCATTTTGAGCATGCTTGCGATGTCCTCAAGCGTGGTTTTGTAATAACCGTAAGCCGCAAACATTTTAATGCCCGCTTCTTTAATTTCGTTTCTTCTTTTATCGAACTTTTTCATTTTCTAATAATTATATTTTCGAACTTTTTATTTTAAGGTTCGAAAAGTAATAAAATAGAAAATAATATGCAAGAACAATTTAAATTGGGGCAATTTCGGAATATTAAAGTGGATTTCCCTTCGGCTTTGAATAGTTTTTAAATTTGACAGGGCGATGCGGATTAAAAAAGTTCTTGAGTTTGAATTTAATTATTTAATTCGGACACTGCCAGAAATAATTACGAAAACTCGGCAAGCCTTTAATTGAAAAGTATTTGTTGATTTGAAAAGCCCGATTTTGCAGCTTTCATTATTTGAAATGGAAAAAACGTCTTTTCTCTAAAGAAGTAAAATTGAGGAATATTCAAAATGAGTTAATTATTTTAATACAAAAGGACAAAAAGATTTGAAATAATGGAGTAAATGTCTTATTTTTGTAACGTTAAAAATAATCTAAGGAGGAAAAAATGTTAGTAACTAAAAAAGCGCCGGATTTCAAAGCAACGGCAATCATGCCCGGCAACGAATTCAAAGAAATTAGCTTGTCCGATTACAAAGGTAAGAAGGTAGTTTTGTTCTTTTATCCAATGGATTTCACGTTTGTTTGTCCCACTGAAATTATCGCTTTCAATCACAGATTAAGCGAGTTCGAAAAGAGGGGAGTTCAGGTTTTAGGCTGCTCCACGGATTCTCATTTCAGCCATTGGGCATGGAAGAATACGCCCGAAGATAAAGGCGGAATTGGCAATGTACAATATCCAATTATTGCCGATGTCGACAAATCCATTGCAAGGAAATACGACGTGCTGGTAGGCGCGCAGGAAGCTTACGTTGAAACTGACGACGAAGCAGGTTACACTACTGTTGGCGGCGAGGTAGCTTTACGCGGCTCGTTCCTGATCGACGAGGAAGGAATTGTTCGTCACGCAGTAATTAATGACCTGCCTTTAGGCAGAAATATTGACGAGATGTTGCGAATGGTTGACGCGTTAACTTTCTTCCAAAAGCACGGCGAAGTTTGCCCTGCAGGTTGGGAAGAAGGCAAGGAAGGAATGAAAGCAAGCATAGACGGCGTTGCGGAATATTTGGCGCATCACGTCGAAGAACTTTAATTATTGAATTGTTTCGTCTGTTGAAAGCCGCTCTTAGTCAGAGCGGCTTTTTTTGTGCAAAAAATTTCAAAAAGTTATTCTTTTTTAAGCTTCTCCAACTAAATCACATCTGTACAAAATAAATTGAATAGCAATGAATTTTAAACGGGAGCGCTTTCTCAAATATTTTTTGGGGCAACCAATCACGCTCTAATGAAGGGGGTTAAAGTTAAAAGATAATCCCTTCAAGTTTACTACTTAATATTCTTAAGAGTCTCCCAACAACTCCACCCCAGCCCTCCTCTTGAGAAGAGGAGGGAGAACTTCAAAAGCGCTGTTCACATTTAAAAGCCCCCTTCTCTTTGCAAGAGAAGGGGGTTGGGGGTAGAGTTCTTTGAAAAGCAACCACACCTGTCCAGAATAAATTGAATTACAATGTATTTTGAAGAGAAGGGGGCTTGAGGGTAGAGTTGCAAAGACTAAAGTAAGTCCTTCGCCGCGAAATTAATTGGCGAAAATTCACCGCCAAAGGTAAGATTTCACCATTTGAACGATTTGTTAAAATTCCAATTTGCTTAATTCAGTCAAAAAAGAGGGAAAATAAATTTATTTTTATGGCACATTAGTTGCATTGTTTAAAATCGTGACATCTGGGGTTCACAGAAACAATAATTAACTTAATCAGGAGGATGTATGAAAAAAATATTTTCAATCCTTACCGTTCTTCTCGTCATGGGGTGGGGGAGCAACGCGTTCGCTCAGATTTCGTGGTCCGGCGATCTGCAAGTCCGTCCCCGTTACGACATGAAAGATTACGGAAAATACGGCGGCGTGAAGAACGACATGTACTACATGATGCGAGCTCGCTTGAATATGAAAGTAAATATCGGCGGC
>JALWSN010000056.1 GCA_027080245.1 Ignavibacteriales bacterium
ACTTCAAAGCCGTACCGAAGAAAGCGGTAATCCACATCCAGAATATTGCGCCGGGACCGCCGTAATAAACCGCGGTTGCAACTCCGGCAATGTTTCCTATTCCAACGGTAGCCGAAAGGGCGGTTGTTAAAGCGTTAAAGTGTTTCAGGTCTCCTTCGTCGTTCGGATCGTCGTACTTACCGGCGGTTACTTTAACGCCGTGCCACAAATAACGCAACTGCGGAAAGCCCAATCTAAACGTAATGAAAATGCCCGTGCCCAACAGCGCCAGAACCATGAAGGGAATCGACCCCAAAGGCAAATTTTTGGAGGGAAGATTTTTAATGAAATCAATATTGCCGGGGAAAGTCCAAACTTGCTCGTAAAAGCCAACGCCCCAAATCAAAAGAATTAAAAGAATAACCCCGAAAGTTAAAAGCGCTCCAGTAGATTTTTTCATTAAATCTCCAGTTTAGAATTTTCAACGAGAATATTTTACGCCCTAAAACAATTCTCTGATTATTTTAAGCAAGCCAACGGAATTTAAGAAAACAAAAAATATTAACACAGGCGCAAAATATTTAATGAATATTTTCCAGAAAGTAATTACAACAGGGTATTTTTCGAACAAGCGTTCCGCGCCTTTCCGCAGTTCGGGTAATGCATTCTTAAATCCCCAATAATAAGCAATGAAAACAGAAATGAAGAACCCGCCAATAGGCAGTAAAATATTAGCAGCTGTAAAATCGACAAAATCAAAAAAATTAAAGCCAAAAAATTTCACTCCGCTCATCACATTAAACGAGAGAGCCGAAGGAATTCCCAACAGGAAAGTAATTCCTCCGAAGACCAGCACGGCTTTTTTTCTCTCCCAATTCTTTTCGTCAACAAAGTAAGCAATTATTACTTCCAGCAGAGAAATCGTGGAAGTAAGGGCGGCAAGACTTAGCAAAATGAAAAACAAAATGCTGAAAATGTAACCGCCCGGCATCCGGGTAAAGACAACGGGAAGAGTGTGGAAAATCAAGCCCGGACCGGCGTCAGGCTTAAGATTGTAAGCAAAAACGCCTGTGAAAATCGCCAAGCCCGCCATTAAAGCAATTAAAGTGTCGAGCGTAACAATGCTTAACGCCGAACCCGGAATGCTGTCTTTTTCCGACATGTAACTGCCGTAAGTGAGCATTGCGCCCATTCCAAGGCTCAAAGTAAAAAACGCCTGCCCCATTGCAATCAGCACGGACTCGGCTGAAATTCTCGACCAATCGGGATGAAGGAAATATTTAATTCCCTTAGCCGCGCCTTCCAGCGTAACGCCGCGCAGCACAAGAATTATTAAAAGCAAGAATAGAATGGGCATCATTATTTTGCTGCCTTTTTCAATTCCGTTGCGAACCCCCGAAAAAACAATACCCATTGTAAGCAGCATGAACAAAGCGAAATAACCGACAATCCAAAAAGGATTGCCAATTAAATTGTTAAAATGCGCTCCGGCGGAAGAAGGCGCCGAAAAGCTGTAAAAGTTGCCTGCAATGGCTTCGTAAACATAGCCAAGCGCCCAGCCCGCCACTACCGTATAATAGGAAAGAATAATGAAACCGGCTACCACGCCCATGCCGCCAATGCCCATCCAAAACTTTGATTTAGTTAACTTGGCAAAAGCGCCAACGGGATTTTTGTGGGTAGTGCGACCAATTAAAACTTCCCCCATTAAAACGGGAAGCCCAATAATAGCAATGCAAATTAAATAAACAAGAATGAACGCCGCTCCGCCGTATTGCCCCGTTACGTAAGGGAATTTCCAGATGTTGCCCAAGCCAATTGCCGAACCGGCGGCGGCTAAAATAAATCCGATTTTTGAACCCCATTGTTCTCTTGCTTTTTCCTTTGCCATTTCCCCTCGCAAAAAATTAAAAAAATTGTGCACAATTTATTAACTTTTGAAACAAAATTGCAACTAAAAATAAAAATTCAAGCGTTATTTTTCCTTGAAATAGCTCGACTTCAGAACGTTAGCCCCCTGAAAGCCAATTGCCGTAAGCGTTAGCGTAACTTTACGAACAAAGCCCTTTAATTTCAGGCTTTTAACAACCTTCCTCAACTGGTTCGTAAATTCTTTCTTTCTTCAGCAGTTTTCCCTTTAAGGAAATTTCAATTTTGTATTCGTCGTTTCCAAGCATCGAATCGAACAGGTAGGATTTCCTTTTGCCGCGCAAGACTTCTTTTACCG
>JALWSN010000057.1 GCA_027080245.1 Ignavibacteriales bacterium
TGGGACAAAACAATTTCCGTAATTCCCACTTACAAACTTTTGGACGCTACCTTTAAAAACTGGCGCGGGATGACGGAAACAGGCGGGCGAAGAATTAAACGCTCCATTTTTATTGACCAGTCAAGCGTTAAGTTCGCCGACGAAGATTTGCTGAACCGTTTGAAAAACGTTCAACTTCTGAAAGACTACCTTGAAAAAAAATTAACCGAAGTTGAAGAGTACAACAAAGCCAATAAAATCAATACCCAAAGCCCAATCAACGGCAGGAGGCTTACTAATTTAGGGATTTTCCGGGCTTACCTGAAAGAATACTTGAAACGCCGCGGCGACATTAACAAAAATCTTACTTTCCTTGTAAGGCAGCTCCAACCAGGTCCTACGGGAATTCCAATCGAAATTTACGTATTTGCCGCCACAACCGACTGGGGTAAGTACGAAGAAATTCAAGCCGACATTTTCGATCACGTGCTTGCCGCCGTTGAACAATTCGAGCTTAAGATTTTCCAGTACCCAACGGGCGGCGATTTCAAGGAACTTAAAGCGGCGGAATTGTAAAATTTACTCCAAACGCTGACCAAATAAATTTTACAAAACATTAAATGGAGTAAGCAAATGAAAGGCAATTTGTTCGAAAACATTCCCGGCAGCTTGCAAGAGGAATTGTTCGAAAGAATTGGCGGCAACGAAAATGTAAAGATTGAAAGAATTATTTCGCAAGGGCATGCTTCGCCTCCGGGCTTCTGGTACGACCAAACAGAGAACGAATTTGTAATTTTACTTTCGGGCAAAGCAAAAATTGTTTACGAAAGCGGAGAAGAGTTTAACCTTCTGCCCGGAGATTACCTCGACATCAAAAGCCATTGTAAACACAGAGTGGAATGGACGGACGCCGGCAGAAAGACCGTGTGGCTGGCGGTATTTTACTAATCCCAATAATGAATGTGGTAATGATTGCGGCTGTGATTCCTGTGCTTGTGCGTGTGAATTAAATTTGCTTTCATTAAAGTTTCTTTGTCCTCCAAAAGCTCTTCCAATTTTCCGTCGAAAATAACCGAGCGTTGCTCGCTTAGAACAATACCCCTTTCTCCCAATTCAATCGCAAGGCTAATATTATTGGTGGCGACAATTGTCGTGGAGTTAAGCTCGCTCAGGAAATCCACAAGCCAGCCGGTTGTTTTGGGGTCTAAGTT
The DNA here is from genome assembly GCA_027080245.1 of Ignavibacteriales bacterium. Lineage (GTDB taxonomy): Bacteria > Bacteroidota > Ignavibacteria > Ignavibacteriales > Melioribacteraceae > WFQV01. Next base: position 1,191 of record JALWSN010000057.1, read on the forward strand.
TGCCGTCGGTTCGTCTAAAAGTAAAACTTTCGGTTCAAGCGAAAGAATTGCCGCCAGGCAGACTTTTTGCTTTTCGCCCCCGCTTAATTTGAACGGCGGCTCATTTAAGTATTTTTTAATTCCAAGCTTTTCCGCCCAGCGTTCAACTTTGAAATTCACTCCGTTGTTCGAGAATTGTTTTAATCCAAAGGCAATTTCGTCGAACACTGTCGGATTAAAAATCATCGTTGTGGGGTCCTGAAACAGCAGGCAGTTGCTTTTTCTGAATGCAAGATTGTTCTCTTTGTTCGAAAGAAACCGTTTGGTGATTTTATTTTCGTCGAAATAATAATCGCCCGAATCGGGGAAAAGCAAACCGTTCAGTATTTTTAACAAGGTGGATTTACCGCTGCCGTTTACGCCTAATATTACTACCTTTTCGGCTTCCCGAACCCGGAAACTTACGTTATTCAAGGCTTTTTGGCTACCGTAGGAATAGGAAACGTTCTCAACTTTAATCAACATTAAAACACCTTGATTTCATTGAAAGAGAGATTTCGTTCGAAGATTGATGCGACGTTTGGAACAAACAAAAGAAAACGGATTTCACAAAATTGTACCGTTCCCGCCTGTTCAGCGATTGAAGATTCCTGCTCCTAAACGCTTGTTTGAAATTTTCGAAAATTCTTTTGTAATTGGTTATCTGACTGTAAGCGATGATGAAAACGAACGACAGGATACCGGAAAATTGCAACGCCTTAAAAAGATTGATTTTGTTGATGAAATAAAATGTGAAAAACGTTGCGTCGAAAACCCTTAAATTTATTAACAAAACGTAATCCAACCACGCTTCGCCCTTTATTAGACGGGACGCAACGTAACTAAGGGTAATCACAAAATTAAAAAATAAAATTGAAACCAAAGTTCTTTTGGAAATCCTGATAAATTCCCTCCGGGAAATTAGCGCAAACAAAAGCGTTAGTCCGCCAAGAATGTAAATGTTTTTTAGCGCAATAATGGCGAACAATATTATTA
>JALWSN010000058.1 GCA_027080245.1 Ignavibacteriales bacterium
GACTACACTGAGTTTAATTTTTGTGGGGACTAAACTGGTGGGGAATCGTCGGGGCGGTCCCGAAGGCTTTCGGGAAACCTGCGTCCTCCCCGACCTGAAGGTCGGGGCGCGCTAACCGGACTACACTGAGTTTAATTTTTGTGGGGACTAAACTGGTGGGGAATCGTCGGGGCGGCAGGATTTGAACCTGCGACCTCCTGCTCCCAAAGCAGGCGCGCTAACCGGACTACGCTACGCCCCGAAAATTAACTCAAAAAACAAAACACAAAACCTTTTCAATCAAGGCTTACTAAATTATTGTTTTGGTTTTTTAATGTCAATCATTATTTGTTAATTTTTAACTTCTTATTTGGTATTTTTAGCTAACAAAATTTGGACAATATGAATTTTCCTCTTTTCGTTTTACAAAGGTTAATCAAATCAAAAAAGGAGTCGAACTTCTTTTCCTTTTTTTCAATCATTTCAATCGGCGGAATTGCGCTGGGCGTTACCATTCTAATAATGGCGCTTTCCATTCTTTACGGATTCGAAAACACAATCGAGGAAAAAATAATTGAATTTACCTCGCACATTACAATTTCGGGATTCGGGGACAGGAATCTGGAATTTTCCCGCGCTGAAATGGATTCATTAAAAAAATTAGGCACGCCCTACGTTAAAAGCATCGTTCCGTACATCGAAAAAAACGCCGTAATTAAAAGGAGAAAGTTCAGCGAGGGGATTAAAATAGAAGGGCTAAGGAAGGAATTCATTAAAAGACGGTTCGCAAAATTTGTGGTTCAAGGAAGCTTAAAAAATTTCGGCAAACGAAAAGCCGAAATAATAATCGGGGAAAAACTTGCCGAAAAGCTTTTCGCAAAGGTTGGGGACAGAGTAACGATTTTCACCTTGCGCGGAGACAAACCGCCAAGCCTGGAAAATCCCCCGGCAATCGAGAATTTTACAATCGCCGCAATTTACAACAGCGGGATGGCTGAATACGACGACTTGATTGCTTACGCCGATTTGGAAACAATTCAGAAAGTAACTGCGCTGAAGGGTAAGGTTTCCGGGTATTTCATTCAGCTAAACAATTTGAAGAAATTGAAAAATGTAGTTGGCAAATTGCAAGATTACCTCGGCTACCCTTACTACGTCAGAAGTTTTTACAAAACGCACCAAAACATTTTTACGTGGCTGGAATTGCAGAAAAAGCCCGTACCGCTGGTTTTGGGATTGATTATTTTAGTAGCCGCTTTCAACATTGTAGGCACGCTTTTGATGAACATCCTCAAGCAATCGGAAACAATTGGGATTTTACGGGCTCTGGGAGCAAGCGGTAAAAAGGTGGCGCGAATATTTTTAGCGCAGGGATTTTTTTACGCAATTGTGGGGATTTTAATTGGGAACGCGCTGGCGCTGGCGCTGAGCGTGGCGCAAATTAAATTTAGTCTGGTAAAACTGCCGGCTTCAATTTACTTCATTTCGAAAGCGCCGATTTATTTTGACGCAAGGATTTATTTAATAGTATCGGCTGCGGCGTTCGTTGTCGCATTTTTAGCTTCTTACATTCCGGCAAAACTTGCGGCAAAAATCAATCCGATCAAAGCGATTAGGTTCAGGTAATGTTTGAATTTTTGATTGCGCGAAGGTACTTAAAATCCAAGCACAGCTTGAATTTGATTACAATAATCAGCGCCTTTTCCACGGCTGGAATAGCAATTGGCGTGGCGGCTTTGATTATTGTGCTTTCGGTTTTTAACGGATTCGGCTCGCTGGTAAAAGATATATTAGTGAACTTCGACCCGCACGTAAAAATTACGTTCCTTGCGCCCAACGCAAGGAAACTTCAGGGAAAAGTGGAATCTATTTTGAAAAACGAAAATGGGATTGAATCCTACGGTTCTTACGTGGAAGGACGAATAATTCTTTTAAGGAAAAAGAATTTTGAAATTTTAACGCTGAGAGGGGTGGAGGAAGAATCGGGAGGCGATTGGAAAGCCGGGAAAAGAATTTTTGCAGGGAACGCAGCCTTTCGGGAAGCGGGCTTGCCGGGCATTGTAATTGGGCTGCCGCTTGCCTTAAAGCTTTCGGCAAGACCGGGGAACGTAGTTAAAGTAATCTCCGCTAACGCCATTCAAAAAAGCGCCGTTAGTTTTTCGATGCCGCAAACGCAAAAGTTCGCGGTAACGGGAATTTTCGACGTCAACGAAAAGAC
>JALWSN010000059.1 GCA_027080245.1 Ignavibacteriales bacterium
CCACAATGTTCATTAAACTAAAGACGTAATCGTTGCCACGCAAGGCGCCGGCCAACAAAGCGATTATTACCGTCCCGTAAAATCCAAGGCGGCTGTCGAAAATTACGCTAAACAAAATTGAAGCGGCGGGAATGAATATTAAAAGCTCCACGTGAGAACCTACGTCCATTTGTCCCACTAAATAAGTAACAAAGCTAATTAACAAAATGATTACGGCAATTAACAGTAGCTTTAAGTTGTCTTCGAAAATCTTTTTACGAAAGAGGAAAAGGTAAATTAAGAATACAGAAAAAATCGCCGTAATGTGAAGGAATTCCCCAATCGCCTGAACGAAAGAATCCAGCATTCCCTGAGCCGTTCCTCTGGCTTTTCTGTAAGCGTCGATTTTTTCTTTTATTTCTCTGGTAATTCTTTCGTGCCGTCCTACAATTCGCTCATTTTTATTTACGATGTACTTTGTGCGGGGAATTTTGTCCTGCGCAATTTTAATTTCCTGTTCTGTAAAATCTTTTCTAAAAATTAAATTAGGCTTTAAGAATTTAGCTATAATTTCTTTCACCGCGGGAATCAATCGCGCATCGACGTTAAAATTGTTGTCCAGGTACCGACTGACGTAATTCTCAGCTTTGGAAAGATCGAAAAATCTGTTCTTTGGAACGCTGCGCTGGAATTTACCCGAGCGAACGGAGATTGTGTCGTTTTCAATATCGTCCAGCTTTCTATCCAAAAATCCCTTGGCGTAAATCCTTTTTAACAAGAGCGCTGTGGCTTTAAAAACATCGTTTAAATTCTGAGTAGCCGACGCAGTAATTAGTCTTGCTGGAATTCTTAACTCTTTAAGTCGGGTAAAAGTTGAATCACTAAGGCCGGTATTGTTAACGAAAGCAGGATTTACAATGGAAGAATCGAGCGCGTTAAAAAGAGCTGACTTGAATTTTTTTAACGAATCGAGCTGGGATTTAAGGACGTTGTTTAATTTAAGGAAAACGGGCTGCGTGTGTTTTTCAACGTAACTTAATTTTTTCTTGTAAACAACCGGATTTTCAGGCACTTCGAAAGTAATGTTGGCAATTAAATCCTTTTTCGTCCAAATGCTGCCTACCGCCACTTCGGATTCAATCGATTCACCGCGAGGGAACATCAGAACAATGAGAATAACTGTAAATAAGAAAAGCAGCGCTTTAACTACTTTGCTTGAAGCCCAAAAATTTCCCGAATCGTTCGCCATTTAAGACCTGCCGTTAATTACTAAATCAAGAAATTCCAGCGCCGCGCCTTCGTTGTTAGCGCGCCGGGTAACATAATCCGCCGTTTCTTTTAACTCCGGCAAAGCGTTAGCCACCGCAACTTTAAAAAAGCCCGCTGCAAAAAGCGAGCGGTCGTTGTAACCGCCGCCCACTACGGCAATCTCGTCGATTTTAAGACTTAAATGCTCCGCCAATTCTCTCAATGCCAATGCCTTTGAATAACCTGCTTTTTTAATTCTAATGTAAAATTTTTCTTTCTCTTGTGTCGAGCGGAAATATTTTAATTTCAAGCCAATCACGCTTGGAAATTTAAAATGTTCCAGAAACTCTTTTGTTTTCTCCAGAGAATTCATTATCGCAACAATTTCAATAATTTTACCTTTCAAGTTATTAAAATTTTTAATGTAAAGAAATTTTTCCGCTCCGGTTTTAAGAAGGGATTGAAACTGCCCGGCGTCTCCAGTGTGAAAAATCTTTTCGGTTGAAACAAAAGCGGCTTCCGCCTCATATTTCTTTAGCAGTTTAACAATCCTTTCAAACAACTCATTGGGAATTACATTCAAGGAGATGATTTTGCCCGAAGGGTAATCTATTACCGCCGCGCCGTTGGAAGAAATAACTGGGCAATTTAAATTTAACGCCCGAGCAAATTGCGCGGTTTCTGCGTGAATTCTTCCAGTAGCAATTGTTGTTTTTACCCCGAGTAAATTTAAACCTTTAATTTTTGCCGCGGTTTCCTCGGGCAACTCGCCGGCGTCGTTCAACAGAGTGCCGTCGAGGTCAAAAACAATCAGTTTAATATTTTGTAATCTTTCCTTACTAATTTTCATAATCTCTTATTTTTCTTTTAACTTTAACAAATTATTTCCAAAAAGTTTCCAACAATTAATTTAATTTTCATCTTTTTTTTTAATATTGGAAGCTAAATTCATCGCGCATGTTCTTGT
>JALWSN010000060.1:0-461 GCA_027080245.1 Ignavibacteriales bacterium
AAGTGAAATGGACGGAAGCGCCCTCTCAAAAACATATTCGAAATATTGAAAAGTTTATCGATTTACACCCTGAGAAAGCCTCCCGTGGTTTTTTGGTTTGCCGAATTCCTCAACCACAACGTTTGAGCGAAAGAGTTTTGGCCATCCCGTTTGAATATTTATGAGGCTTGGATTATTTTATTAAAAGTACTCACTCGCATTAATCTTAAATATTGTAAAGGGACGGAACCGTCAATGCTTTATTTCATCCTAATATTACTTGCAACCATTTCGATTTTGGCATTCGTCTTTTTTGCTTGGTACAAGAGCATCAACAAATAGGGTTGAGATTAGTGAGCTATTTTTATTCCAATACTTTTTTCAAATACCTACCGGTGTAGGAGCGTTTACACTTAACAATTTCTTCCGGCGTACCGGTGCAAACTACTTGTCCGCCCTTTTCTCCTGCCTGAGGTCCTAAG
>JALWSN010000060.1:471-2187 GCA_027080245.1 Ignavibacteriales bacterium
CAATGATAATCAGCGAATTATTATTCCTCAGCAAACTGCGGAAAGCCAACAGCAATTTGTTTATGTCGTCAAAGTGCAAGCCGGTTGTCGGTTCGTCGAAGATGAAGAGTGTACGTTTGCCCGGTTTGTCTGCAAGGAGATGACGTGCAAGCTTTATTCTTTGCGCCTCACCGCCGGAGAGTGTGTTTGCCGGTTGCCCCAATTTAATATAACCGAGTCCAACACTTTGCAGAACTTCAAGGTATTTCAATATTTTGTCTTGGTATTTAAACAACTCCGTTGCTTCGTTCACCGTCATGTTGAGCACATCCACAATATTTTTCCCACGGTAAGTAATTTCTCTAACTTCCGGTTTGTAGCGTGTGCCTTTGCAATCTTCACAGGTTAAGTAGATGTCCGCTAAGAATTGCATCTCGATTTTCACAAAGCCTTCACCTTGGCATGTCTCGCACCTGCCGCCGGGCACGTTAAAGGAAAAATAACCGGGCGTGTAATTCCTTGCGCGCGCGTTCGGTTGGTTAGCAAATAGCTGGCGGATTGCGTCAAAACCTTTCACGTAACTAATCGGGTTGGAGCGCGGGGATTTACCAATAGGAGACTGGTCGATTATTTCCACGTGGTCAATGTGCCGGAATCCCTCGATGTCGTCGTGCTTGCCGATGTAGGGAGGAAACCCGCCGAGCTTTTTCTGCAAGCCGTAGTAAAGAACATCGTTGACGAGTGTGCTTTTCCCCGAGCCGCTAACGCCCGTTACAACGACAAACTTATTCAGCGGAAATTCAACGGTAATGTTTTTTAGGTTATTCTCCTTTGCTCCTTTTACAATAATGGAATGTGTTTTCTCGAGTTTGCGCTTAGCCGGTAGGGGAATGGATTTAATTCCGGCAAGATATTTGCCGGTTAACGACTTTTCATTTTTCATTATTTGTTCGTAAGTACCGCTGGCAATAATCTCGCCGCCACTTTCTCCCGCTTGAGGTCCGAGGTCGAATATTAAATCCGCTTCACGCATCATTTCGGCGTCGTGCTCAACTACGATTACAGTGTTGCCTAAGTCCCGCAGTGATTTCAGAATTTTAATCAACTTAGCGTTGTCCCGCGGGTGCAAGCCGATTGTGGGTTCGTCCAAGACGTAAAGCGTTCCGATTAAAGAAGAGCCGAGAGAAGTTGCGAGGTTAATCCTTTGCGTTTCTCCGCCGGAAAGCGTACTGCTTAGTCTGTCCAGTGTCAAATAGCCAAGCCCGACTTCGTTGAGAAATTTTAATCTCTTAATTATTTCCTTTAATATTCTTTCGCTCACTTTTAAGTCGTATTCGTCGAGTTTCAAATCCCTGAAAAATTTGTAAGCCTTTTCAATTGACATTTGCACGATGTCGAAAATCGAGTAGCCGTTTATTTTTACCTGCAGTGCTTCGCGCCTTAATCTTGAACCTTTGCAAGCGGTGCAAGTGGTGTAGCCCCTGTATTTACTGAGTAAAATGCGCACGTGCATTTTGTAAGTCTTTTTCTCCAAAGCTTTGAAGAAGCCGTAAACTCCTTCGTAGCTTTCATCGCCGTAGATTATTAAATCCTGTTGTTCTTTTGTTAAATTTTTGAACGGGATATCCAAAGGAATTTTCTTTTCGCGTGCAAACAAAACGAGGCTGCGTAAGTTTCGTGAGTACTTTAATGTTCTAAACGGAGCAATTGCCCCTTCGCTTAAACTCAAATTCGGAT
>JALWSN010000061.1 GCA_027080245.1 Ignavibacteriales bacterium
AACATTACCATGTTCGCGCAACCCAGGCAAGTTCAAATTCAGGAAATAATTGTGGCAAAAAAACCGCTTGCCGTAAAAATAATTAAAAAACTAAAGAGCGGCAAAAGCTTTGCGCGCCTTGCCGAAAAATATTCAATCCGCAAATGGTCGGCTAAAAACAAGGGGATTATCGGTCCGGCAAATTTAACTCAATTCGGATTTTTGAAAGACAAATTCTGGAACGCGCCTTTAAGGAAAATTATCGGTCCGGTTAACGTTGGCGGCTATTGGGGCGTTTTCAGAGTTCTGAAAAAAATCAAATCCCGCCCGATTCCATTTAATAAAATCAAGGACGAAGTTGTTCGAAAATTAAAGTTTACTAAAAAAAATCAGATTGTACTAAAATACTTAAAGAGAAAAAGGAAAGTAATTAAAGCATGGGTAGATTCCAACACGGTAAGATTTGCCCACATTCAGCTAAATTGAATAAAAAGAAATTTAGGAGAAATACATGAAGCGTATTTTTACTCTTTTTTTAATTTTGTTAGTGTCATTAAACGTAAATTACTTTGCCGGCACAACCGGTAAATTAACCGGGAAAGTAACGGACAAGCAAACGGGCGAACCGCTTCCGTTCGTTAACATTACTATTGTAGGAACAACAATAGGCGCCGCGACGGATGTAAACGGTAATTACGTAATATTAAACATTCCGCCGGGTGTTTACAAAGTTAAAGTTCAGTATATTGGCTACCGCACCATAATAGCTGAAAATATCAGGATTTCGGTAGATTTAACTACCCGTCAGGATTTCCAGATGACGCCAAGCACAGTAAAACTTGGCGAAGTGGTTGTTGTGGGCGGTAAAGAGCTAATCCGAAAAGACGTAACTGCAACCGAATCCCGTGTAACAGCCCAGCAAATCAAAAATTTACCCGTGGCGGAAATGAGCGACGTGCTGCAATTGCAAGCGGGCGTTACTCGAGGCGCCGGCGGAGAATTCCACATCCGCGGCGGCAGGTCGTCGGAAATTGCTTACTGGGTTAACGGCGTTTCCATTACCGACCCTTATGACAATTCCCAGGGAATTGAAATAGACAACAGCTCCATTCAGGAATTGCAGGTAATTAGCGGAACTTTTAACGCCGAGTACGGACAAGCTCTCTCGGGCATTGTAAACACAGTTACTAAGGAAGGAGGAGAAAATTTTTCTTTTTTTGCAAAAGTCTACTCCGGGGATTACGTTAGTAACTTCACCAGAGTTTTTACAAACATCGACCATATCAACCCCGTGCAAAATTACAGCCTTCAAGCAAACATTAGCGGACCCGTGCCATTCACACACAAAAAATTAAGAATGTTTATTAATGGAAGGTACGCTTACGACGACGGATGGCTTTACGGATTGCGCAAGTTTTCCACGACGGGCAAACCGCTTGACGGTGCGCCTGTGCCAATGAACTGGAGTAAACGGTGGCTTGGACAGGCTAACTTTACTTACAATCTTTCCAAACATTTCCGCCTCAACCTCGAAGGATTGTTCTCAAAGAAAAATTACCAGGATTACAACCACTTTTTCAAATGGGAACCAGGCGGCAATCCCTTTAAGTTCGACAATAGCTACAACGCCACTTTTACCGTTACTCACACAATTTCTTCGGCTTCCTTCCAAACATTAAGGGCTTCATTCTTCAATAGAAAATTCCATCAGTATCTTTACGAAAATCCTTACGACCCGCGCTATTTGCACCCCGATTCTCTTCACACCGTGGGTTACGCTTTTTCCACCAAAGGAACGGATTTGGGAAGATTTTTTAGAGAAACAACTACTTTCATGGGAAAATACGATTTCACTTCTCAGGTTTCAAAACATCATTTAATTAAAACCGGCTTTGAAATAAGAAAACACAGAATTAACGTCGACGGCTACTCGCTTCAGCCAAAACTAAAAGCAGACGGCACGCCCGTCGAACCCTTCGTTCCCGCAATTCCTAAATCCGACGAACAAAACAGGGAAGTTTACGAGGCAAAACCGCTTCAAATGGCGGCCTACATTCAAGACAAAATTGAATTCAAAGACGTAATAATTAATGTTGGTTTAAGATTTGATTATTTTAATTCGAACGGGAACGTGTTGGTAGACCCCACCGATCCAAATATTTATTTGCCGTTGAGACCCGGTTTGGATTCTTTAACA
>JALWSN010000062.1:0-1834 GCA_027080245.1 Ignavibacteriales bacterium
ATTAAACGTTGTGCTTACTTCCGACCCGAGTTCAATTCCGCAAAGCGAAAATTTAGTCGCCTTTCCTTCTCTTAACGAAGCGATTCAACATTGCAAAATGAAAGGCTATGAAAAGCTTTTCATTATTGGCGGCGAAAGCCTTTACAAATCCGCCCTGCCGCTTGTGGGCTTCATGATTTTAACACGAATGAAATTGACCGCGGAAGGCGACAGGTTTTTCCCCGAAATCGATTGGTCGAAGTGGAAGAAGGTTAAATCCGACGAGCGCGGGGAATTTACAATTGAATATTACGAAAGAATTTAGAAGGAAAAATGTCAAAAAAAATAGAAATACTTCCCGACAATATTGCAAATAAAATAGCCGCCGGCGAGGTGGTTCAGCGTCCCGCCTCCGTTGTTAAAGAACTGCTGGAAAATTCGTTGGACGCCGGCGCTAAGAACATCGACGTTTACATCAAACGAGCGGGCAAATCATTAATTCAAGTAGCGGACGACGGCGAAGGAATGAGCAAGGACGACGCAATGCTCTCAATTCAACGCCACGCAACAAGCAAAATCAAAACAATCGAGGATTTGAACCAAATTAAATCCTACGGCTTCCGGGGCGAAGCTTTAAGCTCGATTGCCGCGGTGTCGGTTCTTGAAATTAAAACCGAAAGGAACGAAGACGAGCTGGGAACGTTGATTAAAGTTAACGAAGACGGCTCGGTAGAAATGGAGAGAGGCGCATTTTCAAAAGGCACTTCCATTGCCGTAAAGAATCTCTTTTTCAACACGCCCGCAAGACGCAACTTTTTAAAAAGCAACGCTACCGAACTCAAGCACATCATTAACGCTTTCAAAAGGAGCGCCCTTACTAACCCGCAAGTTCATTTCAGATTTTTTAACGAAGAAGATTTACTCTTTGATTACAAAACCGGCGACTTGCGCGAGCGAATGAAACAAGTGTTTGCGGACAATATCCTCGACGTCACGTTGGAAATTAACGAGCCAACCGATTTCATTTCGGTTAAAGGATTTGTGGCAAAGCCCGCTTACCTAATTAAAAGCAAAGGAGACCAGTACGTTTTTGTCAATGGCAGATTCGTCGTAAGCCGAGTAATAAATCACGCCGTTTTTTCCGCTTACGAGAATCTGCTCGAAAAAGGCGAGTATCCCTTCTTTGTTCTTTTTATTGAAATCGACCCGGCAAACATCGACGTTAACGTTCATCCGGCAAAAATGGAAATAAAGTTCGAGGACGAAAATTCAATTTACTCGCTAGTTAATTCAATTGTGAAAAAAACAATTGGCAGTTACGATTTAGTGCCGACGATGACCTTCGACGACAAAGTAACAACAGAAGAAAAAATACGCTTCAACAACTTCAGGCGTTTGGAGAAAGACGATTTCAGCGATCGTCCCAAATTTAATTCCGGCATACAAAAAAAACCGGAGCAGGTAGGTTCTTTCGACGAAGAGGAAATAGATTTGCTTTTCAGTTCAATCAATAAAGAAATGAAAGAGGTTCAACAAGGGGATTTAACCTCGGCGCCTTTTATGCCTGGCGCGCGCGAAGTTTCGCATTCCGATTCACGCGGTCCTGAAAACAGACCCGAGGAAGCAAGCTTTATTGTTTCCCTGCACAACAAATACATTCTTTCGCAAATAAAAAGCGGGCTAATGATAATAGACCAACACGTGGCTCACGAAAGAATTCTTTACGAAAAAGCTTTGCGCACGTTAAATTCCGATTTGCCTTTTTCGCAGCAGCTGTTGTTTCCTCAAAGGGTAAGAATTCAACCTGAAAATTTTGAGCTGTTGAAGGAGCTCGACGAACATCTTACAAAGCTCG
>JALWSN010000062.1:1844-2172 GCA_027080245.1 Ignavibacteriales bacterium
ATTGAGTTCTTTGACGATTACTCAATTAAAATTAATGGCGTGCCGCCGGACGTTAAAGCCGGAGAAGAGTTAACCGTCCTTAAAGATATTTTAGCCGATTACCGAGAAAACGAAAGGGAAAAAGATTTGGACGTTAAACACAAAGTGGCGGCGTCCTACTCCTGTAAGGCAGCTGTGAAAGCAGGCGACAAACTAAGCGAACAAGAAATGCGGATTTTAGTCGACCAGCTTTTTGCTACTTCGATGCCTTACGTTTGTCCGCACGGCAGACCGATTGTAATTAAAATTTCGCTTGCCGAATTCGACAGGCGTTTCGGCAGGACTTGAA
>JALWSN010000063.1 GCA_027080245.1 Ignavibacteriales bacterium
AAAATCGTAGATTACGTTTCCCCCCAAGTTTATTGGTCGATGCAGGATTCTCCTTCGTTTGACCACCTTGTTAAAAGATGGCTGCAAAACTCGTTTGGTAGGAATGTCGTAATTGGAATAGGAATTTACAAACCTGAAGTATCCGCAGAGTTGGAAAAGTTAATTGGATTTGTGCACCGGAACGGGGCGGCTGGCTTTGCGCTTTTTCATTACGGAAATATTGCCAACACAAATTTAAAAGAATTTGGCAATATTGTTCTGCCTGCAAGAATGCCCTGGTTAAAATCAAAAAAATTAAAACAAATTAAAAACTTTACGGCAAAGCTAATTTCTCAAAGTCCTTTCACTATTGGGTTTGGTTGGTCTGCTCCGGCTGACATCCTTGAAAATATTAGGGGATTTGGCTTGCTGGAGAGCGTTAAAAATAAACTAAAGATTATCAAATTAATTCCTCAGAGCAGAAATGAAGTCACGCTGACAATAAATTCCCCCAAGTCATTAAAATATGTCTTTTCAATTGTAGCTTTTGATCGCCTTTGGAATGAGAGCCAGCCTTCAAACTTTGTCGTTGTTAACAATAATGCAATCGTTAAGGAACTTGCCGGGTATGAAAATGTCGGGACTCCGGTTTTAATTAAGGGCAAAAATAACTTTGTAATTGCAATGAATTCTAATAGTGTTCAAAAGATTAAAATATTTGCAACGCGTAATGGCGTAGAATATTTGATTGTGGAAAGCCAATTATACCGGGGTAAAAACTTAATTGAGTTTGCCGCGCCCAATAATATCAGCGCTATCAGGATTTTGTTAAATAATTCAAAGGAATATTTACTAAATCTGAAATCCAAAAGACAAAATGAAAATAATTGAAATATTAAAAACCCCAACGAGAGATTTAACCAAAGGGAACGTTAAAAAGCAGCTTGTGGCTTTAACTTTTCCGATGATTTTCGGTTCGTTGGGAACGATGATTTTTAACATTGTCGATACGTTTTACATTGGACAGTTAGGCACTAAACAATTAGCTGCAATTAGTTTTACTTTCCCGATTGTAATGGTTATAATGAGCCTTTCGATTGGGCTCAGCACCGGCGCGACGTCTTTAATTTCCCGAGCCATTGGCGAAAAAAATCCTGAAAAAGTAAAAGGAATTACAACACAAAGTTTGTTGCTTTCTCTTATTGTTGTGACGCTTTTTATTATTGTGGGAATGCTAACAATCACGCCCACATTTAAATTACTTGGCGCCAAGGGCGAGATGCTTAAAATGGCAAGCGATTACATGAAAATTTGGTATCCGGGAATGATTGTTGTGGTTGTGCCAATGACGAGTAACGGAGCGATTCGTTCGACTGGCGACACTAAATTCCCCAGCATGATTATGCTAACGGCTACTATTGTTAATATTATTTTAGACCCAATCTTAATATTCGGATTGTTTGGCTTCCCGCGCTTGGAATTAGAAGGCGCCGCTATTGCAACGGTTGCGGCACGCTCTGTTACCCTTGTGTTTGCGCTTTGGTTGCTCTACAAAAAACTTGACATGATTACTTTTTCTCTGCCTCGCTTTAAAGTGGTTTGGGCTAATTGGAAGAAACTTCTTTACATTGGCCTGCCTGCCGGCGCTACTAACATTGTTATTCCGATTTCAATGGGAGTAATTACTGGCATTCTTGCTCACATTAGCCCCGAAGCCGTGGCTGCTTTCGGCGTAGCTACGCGCTTGGAAGGATTTCTGTTAGTTATTTTAATGGCGCTTGGAATGTCGTTAGGACCTGTAATCGGACAAAATTGGGGCGCGCAGAAATACGAGAGAATTTTAGTTGCGGCCAAGTCAAGTTTTAAATTTGCTTTTGTTTGGGGGCTTTTCATTTGGTTGTTAATGTTGGTTGTTGGCAAACCTATTGCTTCGTTGTTCAATAATAATAGGGTTGTAATAAACTACGTTGCTTTGTATTTCTTAATAATTGCGTGGGGTTACGGCTTCAGAGGAATTTTAAGAATTTCAACCACTGTCTTAAGCATAATTAACAAACCTTTGGACTCGGCTGCAATGAATATATTACAAGCGGTAGTTTTGTTAATACCGTTAAGTTTTCTGGGCAATTCATTGTTTGGAATTAAAGGCGTGTTTGCAGCTTTAGTG
>JALWSN010000064.1 GCA_027080245.1 Ignavibacteriales bacterium
ATTTGAGAGAAAGAATTTCATTGTTCAACTCGAGCGTCTCTTCCGGCTCGATGTAAACGGTCTTGCCCGTGGCGGATTCGGAATGAATGAACCCCTTCAAATGCCTTTTGTGTTCGGCTTTAACGGGGAGCACAATCCGCCCGTCCCGCTGAGTAATGTATTCTTCCTGTACGAGGTAATTTTCGCTTAAATTTTTCAGTATTCTTTCCACTACCGACTGGAGTTCCGCTTGCTTCTCACGGATAGCTATTCTTATTTCATTTAATTTTTTCGAAGCGTTGTCCCTTACTTCCCCGTTAGCCGTGAAAATCCTTTGGATCTGACTTTCAAAAACTTTGTCCACAAAAAGGTCGGACAAATATTCTTCGTAAATTTTGCTTTCGAAAGAGACCGATTTGAAAAACTGAAAAAGCTTACGCGAAACCTGCGCCAACTTTAGTATTTCAAAAATTTCCTTTTTGTCTAAAAGTCCGTTTTCAATTGTGCTTTTTCTCAAGGCGTCGTTTAAATCGGGAAGGAATTCTATTGGCGGAATATCTTTCTCAATCAGAATTTCTTTTGCTTCCGCTACGAGTGCCCCCGTCTTGCTCGCCATCCCTTTGTTTTCGAAAGGTCTCAGCTCCTTTATTTTTTTCTTTCCTAATTCGGTAATCGCATATTTGGCAATAAAATCAAGTACTTTGAAAAACTCTAACTCTTCTAAAACTTCAAACTCAATCATTTAAGGATTTGCTAATTCTGTTTGGGAATGTATTCATTTAAATATTGTTTTGCGTTCGAATTGGAACCCAGAATAAAATCAACTGTAATGGGAAGAATGTTGTAGAAAGGTTTGTAGAGAACGGACTTCCGCTGCGCGCGCCCGTTCGGGAAATTGAAAATACTAAATAAAATAAGCAATGCGCTAACGAAGAAAATCATTTGAATTACGCCGGCAATGCCGCCTAAAAACTGATTTACAAATTTATTTACCCTGTCTACGGGATGAAGAATTCTTTTAAGAATAGAGACAATTAACATTGCCATAAAGAAAATTCCAATTCCCGCTACAATGTTTGCCACTTGTCTTTCGTTGTTGAAAAAAGAAGTAAGGTAAGCTCCCACAGACGAGGAAAGTTCGACCGCTACAAAAATAGAGAGCAGGAATCCAACAAAACCAATCACTTTTCGAATTATGCCATCCTTAAATCCAAGAATAAAACCTACAATCAGGAACAATAAAATTATGTAATCAACGTAATTCAATCTAGTTTTAAAATTTTTTCAACAGCGTCTTTAATCAATTTCCCTTCAACCCTTCCTTTTAACGTTTTAATTGCCAGTGGCATCAAGCGCGGAAAATCCGCTTTGGAAGTTGCGTTAATTTCTTCGGCTAATTTTTTCACTTCCTTAAGCAATTCCTCTTCCGAAAGCTGTTTTGGCAAATAAGCCTGAATTACTTCCAGCTCTTTGGTTTCCCGCTCAACCAACTCCGTTCTACCAGCTTTTTCGTATTGTTCAATGGCTTCTTTTCTTTTTTTAACCGCGGAAGTTAAAATTTTCAACTCGTCGTCTTTCGTTATTTCCCCTTTGAATTTAGGGCTTTTCTCCAATTCAAGAATAGCCGCGCGCAAGGAACGAATTGCGCTAAGTTTAATTTTTTCACCGCCTTTCATTGCGGCTTTTAAATCTTCGTTAATTTTTTCTTTAAGGCTCATTGTTAAACTCCAAAAAAAAAAGGCAGGTTTTTTGAGTGAAACAACCTGCCTTCTTTTTAAAATGTTTTAATTCATTCTTTTAGTCTGGCCGAATAATTTATTCGCCTTGCGTCCGCCTTTCGTAATTCCTGTTGAATATCCGTAACTATTCCCATTTGAGCGTTCTTGTCGATTCTCAAAGAAACAATCACATTAGGCAGTTCCTGACGTTTTTTGTACATTATCTTTTGAATGTCCTTGATTTGCACAATATTGTCGTTCAACTGAATTCGGCCGTCGTTTCCAACCCAGATGTAGGAAATTAATCTTTTGTTCTCAATTTTTTCAATAGCTTTTGCTTCCGGCAATTTGAATTGAACCATTACGTCAACTTCCCGCAACGTAGTGGAAACCATGAAAAAAAGCAAAAGCATGAAAACAATGTCCGGCATCGAAGCGGTTGGAATTTCTTGCTTTGTAGAAGCTCTTTTCTTTTGAAATTTCATTTATTTTCCTCAAACTATTTTTTTACAACTTCGGGCTCTGCAATCGAAATAATAATCGGAATTTTGTCCCTTAATTCGTGCATCTGGGTTTTGTCCAATTCCGATACCTTTTTGCCCCAATGCTGAAGAGCGTATTCCTTCCTGACTTCAAAATAAGCGCCCTTCACCTGATCCAAAGCCTGAATGTAAATGTTGTAATTTGTTCGTCTATCTGTTTTTACCGAAACAATCAGCTTCTTCTTTTTCGGTAAGTCGATTTTACTTTTTATTCTTGCAATTAAATTTTCTTTAATCTGCGGGATGGAAATTTGCTTTTTGTTCAAAAGCACGTCCCCGTTTTCGTTAATTAGTAAAGCCGCCATCCTGTCCTTACTGATTGGCGCAAACTTCTGCTCGCTTGGCGGAACGTATTCCGGCAACGTCAATCCAATACCAGTATCCACGTCTATTACTGTAGCCACCAGAAAGAAAAGCAGAAGCAGAAATGCAATATCAGCCATCGAACTTGTAGGGATTTCGGCTTCCTTTAATTTTCGCTTTTTTATTTTAACCATTTTTATTCACTCGAATTTAAAGTAAACAATTACTTGTTTTTTATTTCGTAAAGCATGTCAATTAATTCAATCGAACTTTCTTCCATGTCGGCTACAATCTTGTCAATCTTAGCAATAAAATAATTGTAAAAGACTTGCAAAATCATTGCCACAACCAAACCGAAAAGAGTGGTTAAAAGAGCGACGGAAATACCGTTAGCCACAATGCTCGGGGAAATTTGTGCCGCTTCGCTAATTGCGTCGAACGCCTGAATCATACCTTGAACCGTTCCGGTAAAACCAAGCATAGGCGCCAGAGTGATGAACGTAGAAATCCAAATTAATCCTTTTTCCAGAAATCCCATTTCAATTGCGCCGTAAGCCATAATAGCCTTTTCAGCGGCTTCGATGCCTTCGTCGGCTCTTAATAGTCCTGCGTGAAATACCGATGCAATGGAACCGCGGGAATTTTCGCAAACTTTAATTGCTTCTTCAACGCCGCCCTGTTCAAGGGCTTCTTTAATTTTAACAATAAATTTCTTGCTATTAATATTGGCGCGAGATAAGCTCCAAATTCTTTCGAAAGCAAAGGCAAGCCCTAAAACCAAAGTAACCAGAATTGGCCACATGAAGAACCCGCCAGCTACGAATTTTTGTTGTAAATAAGTTAAAGCTCCGGAATTGGTCGCTTGAGCAATTAAGGTTGTAACAAAGCCGTAAATCGCTAATAGTTGCATGTGAAATAACCTCCAAAGTTATGTTAATTTGTTAATTTTGATTTCAATTATAAAATTTAAAAAGTATTCCAACAATAATCATAATCGGTAAAAAAGTCAATAATCAAAACGAATCTTTTTCCAAAAATAAATTAATATTTTACCGTGCTGGGCAATTTAATTACGTTGCCGGAGATAATTCTGTAATTTTCAAACAAAGTTAAAATAAGCTTTGCTATTGCCGAAGGAGCTACCAGCAAGCTTGCATCTTCAATCCACTCACGGTTTTCAGGCGTGTCCAAAATAAAAGGTGCAAGGGCATTGGCTGTAAAATTTTTTCCTTTGCCTTCTTCGGCTAAGGCTTCCGTTAAATTATTTAACGCCGCTTTCGAAATTGTGTAAGCGGATTTCCCGCCTTCCCGGGAAAAAGCTGAAAGCGCCGAAGTAAACATCAAAGAACCACCACGCGCGCTTTCCAAATTCCTGATAAAATATTTGGCCAACAAGAAATTTGCCTTTAAGTTCAGGTCGAACATCCTTTCCCAATCTGCTAAAGAAGTTTCCTTAATTTCCTTGCCGCCGTAAAAACCTCCGATAGTCGAAAATAAAAAATCCTCGCCCTGGCGGTTAACGCCAATAGCATCGAATATTATTTTAACTTGACCTTCGTCGGTTAAGTTGTTAACTTTAATTATTTCTGCGTTCGGGAATTGGCTTAGTTTTTCCGGATGCCTTTCGAAAAGCAACAGTTTACCGAAACCACTGTCGCTAAAGGCTTTCGCCGCTTCGATGCCAAGATTTCCCCCTGCTCCAAATACTAAAATGCGTCTGCTCATTTCAATTTCCTTTTTCGATGATGAATTTGGCGAACACAGGATAATGGTCGCTGAAACCGCCCAAATATTTGCGTCCGCCGAAAGAAGGCAAAATAGCCCCTTTGTATCGTCCTGTTTTCTCAATCACAAAATTGGGTTTAAATATTCCGAAGCTTCCGCATTCGTAATTAAAAGAATTCTTCTTAACAACGCTGCGGCTTACTATTATCTGGTCTAACATATTCCAGTGACCTCTGTAAAGGTAAGTTCCCAATCCTTTAATTTTTAATTTGTAAGCTAAATCAAACAAGATGGCTGTTTTGTCGGGATTTCGACAATCCAGTTCTTTTGCGTTCAAAACTTTTTTAATAGAATAATTGGTTGGCTCGTCGTTAAAATCCCCTAATGCAATAATGTAAGTATCAGGCGTTTGTTTAAGCGCTGTTTTTATTGCCTTTGCAAGCTCATGTGCTGCTTTTACCCTGTTGGGACGGGACTTTCGCAATCCGCCTCTTCTTGAAGGCCAATGGTTTACAAACACGTCCAACTTCACATTATTTTTAGATTTTAATTTTACGTGCAAAATAAATCTCGTTTGATACCCGCTGGGTAAGTTAACTTCAATGGGTTGAACCAGAATAAGCTTAAACAAATTGGAGTTAAAAATAAGGGCGTTGTCTATGCCACGCTTGTCGGGACTTTCGGCGTAAGCTATTCCGTAGCGTTTGTCCGTATGAACAAATCCAAGCAACCTTTGCAACAAAGCTTTGTGCTCAACCTCTTCTACGCCTAGTAAATCCGGTCCTTTGCCGTTATTCATTAAATCAAACACCTTCGCCAGATGTTTTAATTTTAAGTTTAATCTTTGCTCCGTCCAATGTTTTCTTCCGGCAGGCGTGAACTCCTCGTCGTTCTTTCCGGGATCGTCCTTTGTGTCGAATAAATTTTCCACGTTCCAGTTGGCAACAAAAATTTCCTGCGCAACAACTTGGTAAAAATTAGCAAGAGCTAAAAATAAAAAAGCCGAAAAGACAACAATAATATTTTTACTTTTCATTTTATTTTTTTAACCTTTAATTTTTAATGCGGAAAATAAAAAATAATATTTAATTTATTAAAAAGGAATAGCTTAATGCCAAACGAAAAACGATTTGTAATAATAGACGCAATGGCGCTTGCTTACAAAGCTTACTTTGCTTTTGTTCGCCGTCCCCTTTCTACTTCAAAAGGCGAACCAACTTCGGCGGTTTACGGTTTTGTAACTCAACTGTTTAAGATACTGGAAGACACCCGGCCTGACTACATGGCAATTGCATTCGATTCAAAAGAAAAAACCTTCCGCCATGAAATGTACGACCTTTACAAATCTTCCCGAGAGGAAATGCCCGACGACATGATTCCTCAAATCAACAGAATTAAAGAAATAATTGACGCGTTCAATATTCCAATCTTCATCCTTCCCCGCTACGAAGCCGACGACATAATTGGCACGGCAGTCAAAAAAGCCGCCACAATGGGATTGGAAGCCATTGCCGTAACGCCCGACAAGGATTTCATTCAATTATTAGACGAAAATATCAAAATTGTTAAACCGGGGAAATCAACCGAAGAAATTGAAATTATCGACGCGCACAAAGCCCTTGAAATTTACGGGTTTGAACCGCCCTTGATGGTCGATTACCTTGCCCTTATTGGCGATAAGGCGGACGATATTCCGGGCGTAAAAGGAATTGGACCCGTTAACGCCAAACCTCTGATTCAAAAATTCGGAACAATTGAGAACATTTACGACAACCTCCACAAAATTGAAAAGAAAAGCATAAGAGAAAAATTGGAACGACAAAGGGAAACGGCTTTCCTTTCTAAAAAGCTCGCTAAAATCATCACGGACGTTCCGCTTGTAATGGATATTGAAAAAACAAAATTCCACAACCCAAACTTCGACAAGCTTAGCAAACTGTTTGTTGAACTGGAGTTCAAAAATTTCGGCGCAAAATTAGTAAAACTATTTGCAAATAAGGATTCGGTGAAAATCGAAGAGCCAGCGGCTGATTATTCCGTGTTCGACAGAAGTAAAGTTGATTACCAATTAATTACCGACGGATCCGAAGCTCAAGCATTAGCGGACGAATTAAATCAATCGGAGTTGTTCGTCTTCGACACTGAAACCGACAGTCTGAATGTGCTGCACGCTAATTTACTCGGCGTCTCTTTTAGCGTTCGCGCGGGCAAAGCTTATTTCGTGGCAATTAATCCATTCAAGCAAACGGAGGATTTATTCGCTAAGGATCTGAGCAACAGGCTCTCGGTAAAAAAATTCATTAAAATTTTTAAACCCGTTTTCGAAAATAAAAACACGCGCAAGGTTTGCCAGAACGGGAAATACGACATTGCCGTTTTGCGCACGCATGGAATTGACGTGGCAAATTTCTATTTCGACACAATGCTTGCAAGCTACCTGCTTGACCCCGACCAGAAACACGGAATGGACGACCTTGCGCGAACGTACTTAAATTATTCGCCCATTCCAATTTCCACAATTATTACTTCAAAAAAAGACGCCGAGAAAATCTACGAAGTGGAATTGGAAAAGTTAAAAGAATACGCAGCGGAGGATGCCGATATTACTTTTCGTTTGTACGAAATTCTTAAGCAAAAATTAAAAGAAGAAAACCTCGAAAAGTTGGCTTACGAAGTTGAGTTTCCGCTGGTAGAAGTTTTAGAGGAAATGGAAAGAACGGGCGTTAAGATTGATACGCAAAGCCTGAACGAGTTCAGTAAGGAACTGGAAAGAATGTTAGAAAATTTTACACGGGAAATTTATTCAATGGCCGGCGAACAGTTTAATATTAATTCCACAAAACAGTTGCAAAAAATTCTTTTCGAAAAATTAAAATTAACTCCAACTAAAAAAACCAAAACCGGCTATTCAACCGACGCCCGCTCGTTGGAAAACATGCGGGGCAGTCACGATATTATCGACTTGCTGCTGAACTACCGGCAAGTCTCCAAATTAAAATCGACTTACGCCGACGCACTGCCAAAGCTAATTGACAAAGACACCGGCAGAATTCACACCACTTACAATCAAACGGTAGCTTCTACCGGCAGGCTTTCTAGTTTGAACCCTAATCTGCAGAATATTCCGATTAGAACGGAGCTTGGCAAAGAAATAAGAAAAGCTTTTGTGCCTACCAACGGGGATTACGTAATTTTAAGCGCGGACTATTCCCAAATTGAACTTAGAATAATGGCAAGCATCTGCGGCGACGAAAGATTAATCGAAGCTTTTAACAAAGGAGAGGATATTCACCGACGCACTGCCGCGCTTGTGTTTAACGTTCCGCCTGAAGAAGTAACCCAGGAAATGAGACGGAAAGCAAAGGAAGTTAATTTTGGAATACTCTACGGCATCGGCGCATTCGGATTAAAAAGCAGGCTGGGCATTACGCAAACTCACGCGCAGGAAATAATCGACAACTACTTCAATACGTTCAAACGGGTTAAAAGCTTCATGGAAAACTCGATTGAATCCGCCCGGCAAAAAGGCTACGCCGAAACATTACTTGGCAGAAGAAGATTCCTGAAAAATATTAACAGCAAAAACAGAGTAGTTCGGCAATTCGAAGAGAGAGTGGCAATCAACATGCCCATTCAGGGAACGGCTGCGGACATGATTAAAATTGCAATGATAAAAATTCACCGTGAGCTTAAAAAGAGAAAAACAAAAACTAAAATGGTTTTGCAAGTGCACGATGAATTAATCTTCGACGCTTTCAAAGAAGAACTTGAAGAATTAAAGCCCTTAATAAAAGAGTCCATGGAAAACGCTTTGCTTTTGAACGTGCCGGTGGTTGTGGACATTGGCATTGGCGACAATTGGTTGGAAGCGCATTAAAATATTTCTTCTTCACGATCTTTTAGGAACGGATTTACTTCCTCTCTAAGTCTCTTAATCGTTTCATTTGTTTATTCGTAGCTTTCCGGACAATTGCTATTTAAAACTTACCCTTCGCTCTATGAGTAATAGAAGATGATTTTTACTTAATTGCCTCGCCAAACTCATGACCAATTACTCCGGATTGAAAATTCGTTAACTGTCATTTGCACCGCCATCGGCGGAGCGTTATTTATTGGGGTTAAAAAATTGATGAGGAAAAATTATTCCTAAACGCTTAACGCAAATTACTTAAAACTTTCTTTGTGGAAAGAAGGAACGGGGAAGTAATTATTTTTAATTCAAGATTTAATCTGAGCTAATCTGTGAAATAATCCGTGTTAATCTTTGGTAAAAAAGGAAACTACAGATTCACCCAGATTAAATACATATGAATGACTTTTGCGTTCTCCGCGCAGGGAAATATGCTTTTTTCTTTCTCGATCCACCTGCACATTTATACTG
>JALWSN010000065.1 GCA_027080245.1 Ignavibacteriales bacterium
CAATAAGCCTTTTCTACTTTAACATTTGCAATTTTGTAAGTAAAAACATTTGCGCCGTCGCGGAAAATTAATTCCAAATTAACGCTTTCGTTTGCGTTAAAATACGGCGGCGGTTCAACGCCCTTGATTGTTGAAAAAACCAGAATCTTTCCGTCTAACTCCCTCTTGAGCAATTCCACTTTTGGCAGAACGGCGAAAAGTTTTTTGCCTCTTTGAAAAATCCTCACCTCATTCAGCTCAATGTTTTGCCAATCGTAGTAAGTGGATTCCTTCAGCAAAAATTTACCCGAAATGTTGACCCTACCGCTACCGCCGCCCGGCAGTTTGTTTACCCAGGCGTGAGTTTCAATTGGCTGCAGATTCAATTGCGGCAGTTGCAATTTTTCGAGATTGATTTTACTTCCTTCGCCGGATTGAAAAACAGAGCACGAGGCCGCCACAACGCTTATTAAAATCAACGAAAATAATTTTTTAATTTTTTTCATTTTGCGTTCTAATAAATTATTAAAATTACGGAAACAATGTAAAATAAAATATTCAATATCGAAGGAAAATCTTTCAATAAGTTTTCAAGCGGATTTTCCTTCATCTTTTTTGCGTAAACAAGGTATTGGTAGCGGAAGATTCCGAAAATCACGAAAATGGTTGTGTAAACCAACGCTTCGGTGTGAAAAATGTTAACCGTGCGCTGAGCCACTGTGTAAAGAGCGTAACAAATAATCACGCCGGCGGAAGTAACAGCGGTAATTTGGTTAATGAAATCCACGCCGTAAAATTTCAAAGCTTCGCGCGTTCCTTCGCCTTCCAGAAAAACCAACTCCGTTCTGCGTTTAATTACCGCAAGAAAAAGCGAGATGAAAATCGTCGTAAGAATCAACCATTTGGAAACGTAAACGTCGATTACCACAGCGCCGGCAAGGGTTCGCAGAATGAACCCGCCAGCAATGGAAAACAAATCCAAAAGCACAATTTTTTTTAACCAAACGGAATAAAGAATGTTGAGCGCAAAATAGCCCAGCAAAATCAACTGAAATTTCCAATCGAATTCAAAACTTGCGACAATCGAAATTCCAAGCAAAAAGAAGAACCACCGGAAAGCGGCGTTTCTGCTTGCCAAGCCCGAGGCTATTGGCCTTTTGCTTTTAACGGGGTGCCGCTTGTCGCTTTCGTAATCCACTATGTCGTTAAACAAGTAAACCGCGCTTGCCACAACGGAAAAAAGCAGGAAAGCCCAAATTACCGTCAAAAGCTTGTTTAAATCGGTAAGATTTTTAGAAAAAATAAGCGCCACAAAGACGAAAAGATTTTTCGTCCAGTGGGGAACTCTGAAAAGATTAATGTAATCTTTGAATTTCATTCGCTTTTTTCTTGCAAATATTTGTTAAAAATTTTACTTCCGCTTAAAAAACAACTCTTCAACAACCCTTAGCGCGATTTTGCCTATTGCCCGGAGTTTTTTCAGTTTAGTAAATTCGGACTAAAACACCGTGGTCTCTTCGTAAACGCCAAAAACTTCCTTAAGCACATTTACCATTTCGCCAAGGGTTACGTAGTTCTCCGCGGCTTCAATTAGCGGAGGCATTAAATTTGTTCCGTTAACCGCCGCGTCTCTAATTTTCTTCAGGGAAGCTTCCACTTTAGCGTTGTTCCGCCTGCTTTTCAAAGCTCTTAGTCTTTCGTTTTGCTTGATTTCCACCTCGGGCGGAATTTGTAAAATCGGGATGTCTATCTTTTCTTCCTTTTCAACGAACTCGTTAACGCCAACCACAAATTTCTCCTTCCGCTCCAATTCTTGCTGGTAGCGGTAAGCTGAATCGGCAATTTCTTTCTGGAAGTAACCCGCTTCGATTGCGGGAATTACTCCGCCGAGCGCGTCAATTTCCTCGAAAATTTTGTTGGCTTTTTCTTCCATTTTGTTCGTCAAAGCTTCCACGTAATAACTGCCGCCAAGCGGGTCGACGGTGTTCAGAACGCCTGTTTCGTAAGCTAAAATTTGTTGAGTGCGAAGCGCTATTTTTACCGCCTTTTCGCTCGGTAGGGCAAGCGTTTCGTCCATTGAATTTGTGTGCAGGGATTGCGTTCCGCCAAGAACAGCCGCAAGTGCTTGAAACGCCGTGCGCACAATGTTGTTCTCCGGC
>JALWSN010000066.1 GCA_027080245.1 Ignavibacteriales bacterium
TTCTCTTTTCAAGAGAAGGGGGTTTGGGGGTTGAGTTCTTTGAAAAACAAGCACATCTGCCAAAAATAAATTGAATGGTAATATGTTTTTAGCAGAAGCGCTTTGATGCTCAATCATCCATCCATGTTTCAATGCACCCATCCATTTTTTGTTCCGCTCCGCTGGAGCTATTTTTCGTGTTCCTGGTTTTAATTCTACAAAGATGCCGTCCCGTTGGAACGAAACCTTTGTAGCTAAAACGCCCAAAAGGTTAGAGTAAGTTCCGTAGGAACGGCACAATTAGGTTTGTAAATTAGGAAAAGGCGAAGAGGTTAAGAGGTAAAAAGGCTCAGAGGTTCAAAGGAAATGACAGCGGCTTATTGCTTAAGACTTGTTCTTTAAGACTTTTAAACAACTCCACCCCGACCAAACTGTTGAGGGAATATTTGATTGTTGGATGAATGCAGGGATGCATTAATGGATGAGTGGGACGTTAATGGGAGTTCCCCAAAGACATTTTCAATTATTAAGTTCAAATAATTAACCTTATTTTTGAAATTCAGACCTTGATAATTTACCATCCACGTAAAAGGAACCTTATTTGCTTATTTCAAATTTGCTTATTTCTTCACTGCTTGCTAATAGTGAGTAATTTTAATTCCGCTATTATTTTCCAACAGTAGTTTGCTAATTGCCGCGTAACAGATTTTTTGCAAATCAAATTTAATCGATTACAATGTCCAATTCGTCAGAAAGTAAAATGGAATTCAGCAATTCCAAATACCTTTCTTTTATTTTGTTGAACTCTTTCATTTTGTTCTTTTCAACCGAAGCGATTGAAGGCAGTTTTAGTTTAAGATGATTAACCTGCCTGCCGTTTTTCCAGAACCGGTAGCAAACGTGCGGACCGGTAGCCAGCCCAGTAGCGCCAACGTAGCCGATTACTTGTCCTTGCTTTACCCTGACCCCAGGCTTAATTCCTTTGGCAAAGCGGGACATGTGCAAATATTGAGTGGAATAAACAGAGTTGTGCCTTATTTTAACGTAATTGCCGTTGTAGCGTGAATACCGGGCTTCAATCACCACGCCGTCGCCGGTAGCCATTATCGGCGTTCCGTAAGGCGCGGCGTAATCCGTTCCCAGATGGGCTTTAATTCTGTGCAAAATCGGGTGGTAGCGGCGCAAAGTGTAGCGCGAAGTAATTCTGCTGAATTTTACCGGCGCTTTCAGAAACGTTTTCTGCAATCCGCGACCGTTTTCGTCGAAGTAATTTTCCTTGCCGCCGGAATTAAAAAGGAAAGCAAAATATTTTTCGCCTTCGTGATTGAACATTGCCGCTTTAACTTTGCCTATTCCAACCAGTTTGCCGTCGACTAACATTTCGTTGTAAATTGCTTTGAAACTGTCGCCTTTGCGCAGTCGGTAAAAGTCAATCTGCCAGGCAAAAATTTCCGAAAGTTTAATTGCCAGCTGCGGCGAAAGTCCTTCCTCCTTCAAAGTTTCGTAAAGGCTGTTTTTAATTACTCCGGCGGACCACCTTTCCCGCAGTTCAATTTTCTTTTTTACGCGGCTTACCTTGATTGTCGAGTCGAGCTCAATTTTCAAATAATTTACAACGTCCGGCTGAAGAACAAATTTTTTAAGGCTGTCGTTTTTTAAATAAGCAAAAAACTTGTCGCCTCGTCGAATTTTTTTCAAATCGAATTCCGGTTTAACTGAATCGGCTATTTCCAAAATCTTTTTGTAAGGTAGATTAAATTTAAGAAGCAAATCGCTGAAAGTCTCGCCCCACTTGACCTTTCCGCGTTTAACCAAATACAAGCTTTCGTTAATTCCGAATTCGTTTGGCTTACCGGGCTTAATTTTTGCGGCGGAATTCGCGCCGTTGGCAATTGGTTTGTGCTCTTGACTGCAGGAGGTTATTAAAATAAAAATTAACGCGACGGGGAAAAGACAAAGAGTTTTTTTAATCATATTGCATTAACTTTTCGATGATGTCCACGCTTGTAATTCCTTCGGCTTCGGCGCTGAAGTTTGGAATTATTCTGTGGCGCAAAACGGGAATCAAACTACTTTTTACGTCCTCCACCGAAGGCGAAAATCTGCCTTCCATTATTGCCTTAGCCTTTGCGGAAAGAATCAAATACTGGGA
>JALWSN010000067.1:0-1045 GCA_027080245.1 Ignavibacteriales bacterium
TCAAGAATTGCTCGACGCCCTTACGGGCTACGCAAATTTAACTAACGACCTTTACAAAACGCCCGACTCTGTTGAACGAAACGGGGATTGGTTTTCCGTTAAGTTTGTAAATAAGGCTGAACCGACAATGAGGATATTTAAAATTGCTCTGGACGATTACAGAGTGCTTTTGTATTCGCTTGTTCAGGGCCCGAATAATCTTATTGTGCAAAACAAATTTGCCGATTTCAAAAGAATCAATAATATTAACGTTCCCCACCAAGTGCGGATTACTTACCGGAAAAAATCTAAAGTTAAACTTACTTACCGCAGCGTTAAAATAAACGAAGAAATCAAATCTTTAAAATTGGACGTTCCCGAAGACGCTAAAATAATTAGATGGTAAAAACCAGACCGCTAAATATTGCTTTGTTTATTTTGCTTTTAAGCGTCTCTGTTTTTGCTCAAAATAAACAAGCGCTTAAAATTGAGAACAGAAAACTCAGAAGCATTAAAAATCAAATCGAAAAAATTAGGAAGGAAATCCGGCGTAAAAATTCGCTTGAAAAAAAATCTTTGGCTACGTTAAATCTGCTGAGCAAAAAACTACTTTTAACAAACAGATTGCTAAACGGTCTGACGCGGGAAATTAGCGATAGAACATTTAAAATTAATTCCCTGAAAAGAAAAATCAATAATCTGGAAAACAGAATTTCCAGACTGAAAAAATTTTATTCCAATTTAATCAGGCAATATTACAAACGGGGCAGGAAATCGAGACTAAGTCTTTTATTGAATTCCGGTTCAATAAACGAGGCGCTTATTAAATTGAAGTACACAAATGTTCTGAGCGAAAGGAGCCGAAGCGTACTATTAAGCTTGGACAAAAACCAAAAAAAACTGGTTGCTCTCCTGAAAGAATCCAGGCGGGAATTGTCCGCCAAAAAGAAATTGTTAAAAGCTAAAAAGAATGAGCAAAGGGCTCTGGCGGCTGACAAGCGTTCAAAAGAAAAGCTTGTTAAAAATTTGCGAAAAAACAAAAAGGCGCTTTACGCTGAAATCAGAA
>JALWSN010000067.1:1055-2127 GCA_027080245.1 Ignavibacteriales bacterium
AAAAGCCGAGTTAAAAATCAAAAAAAGAATCGAAGAATTAATCAAATTGGAAAACGAGCGAGCGGCAAAACTAAAGGCGGGTGGCAAATTGAACAATTTGTCCGCCAATTACGATTATTCGGAATTCGAAAATTTTGTTGATTTAAAAGGAAGACTTGGCTGGCCCGTTAGCAGAGGAACTATTTCAAGAAAGTTCGGAAAGAACAGAAATAAAAAGTTAAATACAATTTCCCTGAATTATGGAATTGACATTAAAACGCGAAGATTTGCAAAAGTGAAAGCCGTGGCGGGTGGAATTGTTTCCGCAATCGATTGGATTCCCGGTTACGGTAGCGTGCTTATTCTTACGCACAAAAATAATTTCAGAACGGTTTACGGGCATCTTACAGATATTACCGTCAGCGAAGGCGACAGAATAAACGCAGGCACGGTAATTGGGCGAGTGGACGAAAGCCTTGAGGGCAACGTTCTCCATTTTGAAATCTGGCGTTCCAGAAATTACCAAAACCCTACAAAATGGTTGGTCAAAAAGTAAGGAATGAAAAATGGAAAACTCCCGCTTGGTCTTTGTTTCGTTGGAGTTTTACTTCCAGTTGCCTACGTTTTGTAATGGCGAGTTTAACGTCAATTGCAAAAGGTAAGTGTGACGTAGGTCTTCGATTGGAAATCTTTCATGAAAAAGAAAGGAATTTTTTAATAAATTAGAAATTGTTATTATTTGGAATATTTAATTTTAATCATTCAATAAATAACGAGGCGAAAATGAAAAGGGTATTTCTTTTAGTTTTTCTTTTAAGCGGTTTTACTTTCGGTCAGTTCAAGTCGCTTAATCCTAACGAAGGGCTGCTTGGCGCGGGATTGGGATTGACATGGATTGACAACCAGCCTTACTATTCTTTCCACTTCACGCCGGAAATTGCCTTTGCAAATATGGGAATTGGATTAAATCTTAATTTTGAAATCAGCCCGCAGGGTAAAATCAGGAATGAGGACTTTAACGAGTTTACCGATTACTTAAGCATTATTAGGTATTTTAGGTACGGACACAAAAAAGACCCTGTTTACTTCCGCG
>JALWSN010000068.1 GCA_027080245.1 Ignavibacteriales bacterium
CCATATCGTCGAATTGAGTTCTGTCCATAGTTTTTATATCTGATTGATCTTGTTTAGATTCTTCGTCTTCACATATTTCGTCGATCGGATCACAATCCTCAGCTGCTGCACCTGAACCGTCAGAAAGAAAATCTGCGGTAGCTGTTATCATGTTATAACTTCCGCTTACAAGACATTTTCCTAAGTTCTTATAAACTTCATTTGCTGCTTCTGTTGCAGTTTGTTTAACAGCCTCTGCTGCTGCTGTCTGTGCAGCTTGTTTTGTACCTTCTGTAGCTGCGGCTTTACCTGTTTCTGTTAAACCTTGATTTACACCTTCACTAACTGAACCAGCTTCACCACCAGCCATTAGATAACTCATGACCATGGAACTCCAAAACATTGGATCTGAAGCCCAATCAAAGTCTTGTAATGTTCCTTCTACACAATAACCTCTGAATCCAGACCAGAGGTGCTCCATTTGATCATAAGCACCTGTTGCTGTAAATAATGAACCTACTGAATCAGCATAGTTTTTAGTATCATACCCCATATATGCTTCTTGTGGAACACTTTGAGTTGCTGTCTCACGTTTCCATTTAATACATTCACCTTGGACTGTTTTAGTTATATTACAATCTCTTATTTCTTCTCTTTTTGTTAATATTGAGTTACCTCTTGTATCACCTACAGCATAATAATCTTCTGATTGTTTAAATTTACATTGCACTAAAGCATTACTATCTTGTGTTTCTGGAGTGCCTGTTATGCCTGCAAATACTTGTGTTTGCAATATAGCTAAAGACAAACTTATTGACAAAAACTTTTTATACATTTTTTTACTCCACCATGTCTCCTTTAGCACATGGTTTTTTATTTAATTTTTATTCTTTTTTAGTAGTAATGTTTAGCTTGAAATATATAGCAAATGTATTACGCTATTTGCTGTAATGGTTCTGTTTCAATCACTTCTTCGTCACTCAACCAGTCTTTTAAGCTATCTATTGCATTTATAGCTCCTGCTGGCTTAGCTTTGTTGTATGTTTTTTTGTGTTCACTTTTCTTATTGTTCTCTTTAGAGGTAAAAATAAATTTAATTCTTTCAACTTTTCTTCCATTTTTAATCTCAATCAATTTTACTTGAATATCAGAAGATTCGTTAATTTGATTTATAGCTGGAATAAGAATCCTTTTCTTTAAATTTGAATATCTTTCATAACAACCTTCTGTTAATTTAAATAGCTCTTTGAATTTTTCAACATTTTCAACAAAATAACCATTACCATTTTTATCTTGACTTTGATATTGTTTTAAAATAGAATATAAACGTTTACCTACAAATCCTTTTATCTTAGAAATATGTTTTATGTCTAGTAATACAAATCTATTTTCAAGATTTAGTAAAAATGGTTTTAAATCAGGATTCATTTTAAATGTTAGAGCTTTTGTATCTTTATCAAATTCAATATAAGAACACCAAGAATATAATCTTTCTTTTGAACCCATAAAAACTTCAAGATCTTCTAACCTTAATTCCTCTTTTATTTTTCTTAGTGAAACAGATTTAATTCTTTTTCCTAAAAGTTTTTCTACTTCTGATAATTTAACTTCATAAGTAGGAATACTGTCTAATTCTTCAGTAAACGATAGTTGTGTTAAAAAAGTATGAACAATGTCATACCCTAAAGCACTAATATTATATTTAGCTAAATTTAATTCGTTTGCTATTTTTACTGTATTTGTCGGTTTTAATTCGTGTTTAATATTCATGATAATTTACCTCGTTTTGTAGTTTGATATTAAGTAATATAAATATATGAAAGAATAATAACATAAAACTACAATAAAATCAATTTTGTAACTTTAATTTTTAAAATTTTTAAAATTACTAAATAGAAACCTCTTAATATAGGGGTTTTGATTAATTAAAACTACAATATAAAAGCTTTTGTAGTCTTAATGGGCAAAACGTCGCCTTAGTATGGGCAAAGTGTCGCCTTTAATGGGCAAAACGTCGCCTTAAATGGGCAAAACGTCGCCTTACATACCCCACAGAGTCGTAATATAGGGGCTTACAGGCTGCCCTAAAAGGTTATTAAAAGAGAATTAAAAGAATATTAAAAGAGAGATAGAA
>JALWSN010000069.1 GCA_027080245.1 Ignavibacteriales bacterium
GTTTTCGAACAGTCCCGATTTTTCGGGGAAAAGTACGTTCAAGCTTGCTCCCATGGCATTTTCATTTAATCCTAATATTCTTTGAGCCGCTTTGTTGAACTTTGTGATTTTTCCTTGCTCCGTTAAAATGACCAAGCCATTTAGCATGTTGTCGAATACGTCGTTAACAAAATTCCTCTGTTCTATTATTCTTTTGTAAAGTTGTGCAATTTCAATTACACGCGAAGCTTGATTGGCTAAAATTTGAATTGAATCTACGTCCGTTCTGCTAATTCTTTTTGAAGTCCTTAATTTGTCCGCGCCCAGAACGCCGATTGTTTTTTCCTTAACGGTAAGCGGCACGTAAACAAAGGACTTGCTCCCGGAAATTTTGTTGATTTTTTTGTCCAACGGCGTTGCTTTGGAATATTTTTTAAAATTCGGCACAAAAATAATTTTTCCCTCTCGCACGGCTTTTGTTTCAATACAATCGTGATGATTGATGTTGTATTTGGAAAGTTTCGCTCTTTTTTCCTCTTCAAGCGTGAATCCGTACATGTCCTTGTATTCAAGGAATTTGCCTGATTCGTCCACGAGGTAAAGGATCGCTCGATCGAATCCAATATCCTCAACGCAACTTTTCAATATTTCCTTAATAATGTAATTAACGTCGAAAGTTTTTCCAAGTAAATTACTTACGTTCTGAATTGTGGAAATTATTTTTAACTGGTATTCAAGGTCGTTGGCGTATTTTTGCAATTTTTCCTTGGATTTTTTTAATTCTTTGAATGAAAAAAGGAGTTTCTCGCTGTTCTTGCGAATTTCGTAAGCCATTACGTTAAAAGAATTTGCAAGCAGACCAATTTCGTCGTTGCGGTTCAAATTCACGCGAACGTAAAAATTCCCTTCGGCAAATTTCCGGGATGTTCTGGTTAATTCTTTAATTGGTTCGCTAAAACTCTTAGAGAAAAACCATGCGGTAAGAATAACAATAATTAAAGTTGAAAGCATGAAAAAGAACAAATCTTGGCGGAAACTAAGAATTTTTTTAGTTAAATTTTTAGAAACCAAATCCGCCGCGCCTCGAAATTTGTGAATTTCGGAACCAATGGTAATACCGCCGAAAATGCCATATTTTTTGTAGACGCCCTCGTTGTAAAAAATGGGAGCGTAAGCCATTAATTTAACCGTGCCGCCAACGTTTTTAGTTATTAATGCTCCCGAATTTAGTTTTCTTACCTCTCTTGCCACAATCGGGTAATTTGGATGAACAAATCCAGCGCTGTCCAAATTAAAAGGAATTTCGCCTTTTTCAACAATAGACGAAGGCGTAAATTTGGAGTAAGCGGGAATTTGCCTGCCAGTTGAATCTAACCCTCGGATGTCCCAAAATTTCGGATGAGTAATAATCCAGCCTTCATCGTCGAACATGAAAGCGTAATCGCCCGAATCATAATTGGGAAAAAGAATTCTTTCGCTGCTGTTAGGCAAAATGTGCTGCGTAAATTCCATTAAATGCTTGTGGTCTAATCCTAAAACAAGTATTCCCTTAAGCTTGCTCCCGCGATAAATCGGCGTGGCAAACCTAATTACTCCGTCGTAATATTTGTTTATTTTTAGTATTTCTTTGTCTTTTTTTGTTAAAAATTCTTCTTCGGGCTTTACGAAGAATCCGTTCAAATGCGAAACGTAAATTTCTCCGGGGGAAAGTTTGATTGTCTCGCTAAAATATTTTTCAGATTTGTAAGTTGTGTTACGCGGATATTTAACATTTTTTAATTGATCTTTAGATAAAATCTTATTGTTTTTTATTTTAATTAGTTCCTTGCCATTAGGAGCAACAAAAGAAATTTCTTTAAAAAGCGGGAGCATTTTTTTAATGCCGCGCGAATGCCACCCGTTGCCGTCCGGAAGCCAGACTTTCGCAAAATGCGTTTTACTAAATTCAAGTAATGTTTTAGGTGTAATTTGCATTTTGCTTAATGTTCGTAAATAAATTTCGCATTTTTCGAGGAAATCTTGAATTAAATAAGCTTCCTCTCTAGCTTGATTTATTATTGACTGCTTTGTTTTTTCGTCTATGCTTTCTTTAACTTTTTCAATGCTGGATTTACCAATTCTGCTGATTCTGTT
>JALWSN010000070.1 GCA_027080245.1 Ignavibacteriales bacterium
GGCAATCTGCGGAGCTGACAATTAAGAAAAAAAATAAATTAAGGAGATTAAAGAAATGAAAGAAACATTGCTGAAACTAACCGAAGGGAAAAATTTGTCGTTCGACGAAGCCCGTTCTTTAATGCTAAATATCATGGAAGGCAAATTAAACAATTCCCGTATTGCCGCTGCGCTTGCCGCGCTTAAAACCAAAGGAGAAACCGCAACCGAAGTAGCCGCCTTCGCAAGCGCAATGCGCGAAAAAAGTTTGAAAATCCCCTCCAACGGATTAAGCCCGATCGACGTTTGCGGAACGGGCGGCGACAATTCCAACACTTTTAATATTTCCACCGCCGCGGCGTTCGTTGTCGCCGGCGCCGGAGTGCCTGTGGCTAAACACGGCAATCGCTCCGTTTCAAGTAAATCCGGCAGCGCCGACGTTCTGCAGGAGTTAGGCGTCAACATTAAACTCAACGAAAAGCAGGCGTTCCTTGCCTTGCAAAAAGTCGGCGTCGCGTTCCTTTTCGCGCAGCTTTACCACCCGGCAATGAAGTTCGCAGCCCCCGTTCGCAAAGAACTTGGCATTAAAACTATTTTCAACATTCTGGGACCGCTTACCAATCCTGCCGGCGTAAAAAAGCAAATGATCGGAACATTCAATTACCAAACGGCAAGGCTAATGGCAAAAGCCGCCGAATATTTGGAAGCCGAAAAAATTTGCTTCGTTTGCACCGAGGACAGCTTCGACGAAATTACCTTAACAGGCTCAACCAAAGTAATTGAATACAATCGTGGCAAAGGGTTACGGGAATTTGAAATTTCCCCGGAAAACTTCGGGCTTAAACCCGTAAGCCTTGAATCGATTAAAGGCGGCGAGCCTTCTTACAACGCGCGCATTATTTTGGAAATATTACACGGTTTTCAATCGGAAGCTTTTTTTGTGACAGCGGCAAACGCCGCAATGGCGCTTTACGCGGCGGATTTTTCGAACGACCTCCGCGCTTGCTACCAAGCCGCGTTGGAATCGATTAAAAGCGGCAAGGCTCTCCAAAAATTAAACGAGCTAAAAAAATTCGGAGATAATCAATGAGCTTTTTGAAACGGATTATCGACGCAAAACGCCTTGAAGTAAAGCGATTGAAAAAACGCTTTTCGTATGACTCCTTTGCCGAGTCACCCTTCTGGAATAAAATCAATCTGCCTTTGCGAACAATGCTTTTGCAAAACAAAGGACTTAAAATAATTGCCGAAATCAAAAAGGCAAGTCCCTCAAAAGGCGTTCTGGACAAAGATTTTAATTTCATTGAAATAGCCGAGGATTATTTTTCCGCCGGGGCGGACGCCCTTTCCATCCTTACGGATTCAAAATTCTTTGGCGGTAGTATTTCCATGCTAAACCAAATCGCAAAGTTCAAAAAAGCGCCGCTGTTGCGCAAGGATTTTATTATTGATGAATTCCAGATTTACGAAGCCAAAGCCAACGGAGCCGACGCCGTTTTGCTGATTGCCGAAGCGCTCGACAAAGCACAGCTAAACGATTTAACGGAAGCTGCCCTGGCGGTTGGACTTGACGTACTGCTCGAACTTCACGCCAAAGACCAACTAACTAAAATCGATTTTAACAGACCAATAATAATAGGAATTAACAACCGGAATTTGCAGACGTTCGAAGTGGACTTGAATGCCTCGCAGGAATTAAAAAAGTTAATCCCGAAAGGTTTACCGGTAATTTCCGAAAGCGGAATTAAAAATGCCCGGGACGTCAAGTTCATTAAAAACCTTGGTTTCTACGGAATACTGGTCGGCGAATCCTTAATACGCGCCGCGAACAGACGTCAAAAATTACAAGAACTAAAAACCGCGGGAGTAAAATGAAAATTAAAATTTGCGGAATTACAAATTACGACGACGCCGCGCTTTGCGCCGAACTTGGCGCCGACGCCCTTGGCTTCGTTTTTTACCCCGGAAGCAAAAGGTTCGTTCAACCCGAAGCGGCAAGGCAAATTATTAAACGCCTTCCGCCATTTGTAAACACCGTTGGCGTGTTCGTAAACCCTCCCGCTTCTGAAATTAATGAGATTGCAGAATTTGCGGCGCTCGCTTACTGTCAGATCTACGGGGAGTCTGCCCG
>JALWSN010000071.1 GCA_027080245.1 Ignavibacteriales bacterium
CAAACTACACGCCATGCCTTTTCACTGGGGCGAGTACCTTGTGTTTGTAATAATTTACCTTATTAGCGGCTGGGGAGTTTTGAAAAAAGCCGGGCTAAACCTTGTAAAAGGGAAGGTGTTCAACGAACAA
This sequence comes from Ignavibacteriales bacterium, assembly GCA_027080245.1. GTDB lineage: Bacteria > Bacteroidota > Ignavibacteria > Ignavibacteriales > Melioribacteraceae > WFQV01. The sequence goes on from JALWSN010000071.1 coordinate 131, forward strand.
TTTCTAATGTCCGTAGCCACTCTTGGCGCGTTTGTCATCCACGAAATGCCGGAAGCCGTTGCCGTGATGGTCTTTTACAATGTGGGCGAGTTTTTCCAGGATCTTGCCGTGCATCGTTCGCGCAGGTCTATTAAAAGCCTGTTGGAAATAAGGCCCGACAAAGCGAATCTTTTGTTGGATGGGAACGTTAAGGAAGTTCCCCCCGAGGAAGTTAAGGTCGGGGACAAAATATTGGTTAAACCCGGAGAAAAAATTCCCTTGGACGGAACGGTGTTGGAAGGAAATTCGATGCTGGATACTTCCGCCCTCACAGGAGAGTCTGTTCCTCGGGGAGTAAAGGAAGGCGAAGAGGTAATGGCTGGAATGATTAATAAATCCGGCGTCTTGACTGTAAAAGTAACTAAATTGTTTGGCGAATCGTCCATCGCCAAAATATTGGACTTAGTGGAAAACGCTACGTCGAAAAAAGCTAAGACCGAAAAATTCATCACAAAGTTTGCGCGATACTATACGCCCGCGGTTGTATTCGGAGCCGTTCTCGTGGCGGTTCTTCCCCCGTTGCTTGTGGAAGGCGAGCTTTTTTCCGTCTGGATTTACCGGGCATTAATAATGCTGGTGGTTTCCTGCCCCTGCGCGCTGGTAATTAGTATTCCGTTAGGATATTTCGGCGGAATAGGCGGCGCTTCCAAAAGGGGAATTCTGGTAAAGGGCTCGAATTATCTCGACGCTTTAACTGAAGTTAAAACAGTTGTGTTCGACAAAACCGGCACATTAACAATGGGAGAGTTCAAAGTAAGAAACATTGTTGCCCGAAACGGTTTCAATCAGTCCGAAGTTCTGCGGTACGCGGCTTACGCCGAAGCGAACTCCAACCATCCCATTGCGCAATCTATTCTTGAAGCTTACAAGGGTTCGGTGGAGCAATCCGCTATTGGAAATATTAAAGAAATTGCGGGCCGTGGGATAGAAGCTGAAATAGAAGGTAAAACGGTAATTGTTGGGAACGACAGATTGCTTCACGAGAAGGGAATTGAACACGATAATTGCGACGTAAACGGAACGGCGGTTCACGTGACAGTAAATTCAAAGTACGCCGGTTACATTGAAATTTCAGACGAATTAAAGAAAGACGCCGTAAGCGCGGTAGCGGAGTTAAAGAAATTAGGCGTTAAAAAAACAATTATGTTGACGGGCGATAACGAGTTTGCCGCCGGCTTAATTGCGAAAGAGCTTGGCATCGACGAATATTACGCCGAGCTTTTGCCCGAGGGCAAAGTGGAATACATCGAAAAATTTATTGCGGAAGCTGAGAAAAAGAGCAAAATAGTCTTTGTGGGCGATGGAATTAACGACGCGCCGGTTCTTGCGCGGGCGGACGTAGGAATTGCCATGGGCGCGCTCGGTTCCGACGCCGCCGTGGAAACAGCCGACGTTGTGCTGATGAACGACGCTCCGTCGAGCGTGCCGACGGCAATAAGAATTGCAAAGAAAACTCGTAGGATCGTTTGGCAGAACATTGTTTTTGCCCTCGGCGTTAAATTATTCTTTATTGTCTTTGCCGGGTTTGGACTGGCAACTATGTGGGAGGCGGTTTTCGGCGATATGGGCGTGGCGCTAATAGCTATATTGAACGCGACAAGAGTATTGAAATCGGGGAAAGCGATTTGATTTGGAAGCTAATTTATTTAAAAAATGCTACTTTATCTAATTCAAATTGTATTCGGAAAATAGAATGAATTTTTAGGATAATCGGATTGAATGAAAAATTGTATTTTGCGTTAGATTTTGTTATTTTTTGAAAAAATAAAATTACGAAAAACCCCATAAATTAAAAACTTTAGATGCTTGAATTAGACAAAATTTATCTCGTCCTTTAGTCTCTTATTAGTCAATTCCTTTGTTCATTTTTAGCATCTCGCATTACACAGCGTCTCTCACCTTTCAGTATTACCTTGCGATCTTTGCATGCAACTGGAC
>JALWSN010000072.1 GCA_027080245.1 Ignavibacteriales bacterium
AATTTGCGCAAGTATTTAGTTAAAATTTTTTAGTAATAAAATAAATTTTTCCAACCGAGCTTCTTTTCTTTTCAATTCGCTAAGGCTAAAATTGAATCCCTCGTTCTTCATAAATTTTTAAAGCGCTATTTTCCCCTTGATATTATTAACGTTTGCGGAGCTTTTTCGCTTGCAATCAGCAATTACCGGTTAGCGGATTTAAAATAGCGGCTCAACCGTCTGGCTATTCTTGTTTAATTTAAGATAATCGATTCCATTTTTTACTTGTGTTTTTCGATTGATTTCATTATCTTTGCAAGTGAGCAGTCACTTATTAAAAATAGCGACAAGGGAATGATTAGAAAGAAAACGGAAGTAAGAAAAGAAGAAATCAAAGCGGCCGTGCTGGACATAATCGCCAACGAAGGATTCAGCATGCTTTCGACGAGGAATTTAGCCAAAAGAATCGGATTGAGCGAAGGGGCAATTTTCAGGCATTTCAAAAGCAAGCGGGATATTATTCTTAGCATCATGGAAGACGTTAAAAGCGACCTTCAGGACAAGCTAAGGAACATTGCGCTTAGCGCAAAGCCTGCCAAGAACAGATTGCGGGAATTCCTGTTTGCGCACATTAATTATTTGTACAAACATCAAGGAATTACAATTCTTTTGTTTTCCGAAGCGGCGCACATGAACGACGTAAAATTAAAATTGCAATTGAACGAAATTTTAATGGAACAAAAACTTCTAATTACTAAAATAATTCACGACGGCAAAAAAGAAGGGATTTGGAACAAGAAAATCAACGAAGAAAACGCCGCATTGCTTTACCTCGGAATTCCGTTGAGCTTTAACGTTGAAACGGTTCTGAACCGGAATAAATTTAACGTCAAAGAATTTTGTGAAAACATGTACAAGTTATTGTTAAATGTTCTAAAATAATGTCGATTTATTTCGTTCAAAGAAATATTCTACTCTGAATTAAAAAAAGAAGAGGCGCAAAATGAAAGTAGCGGCAATTTACGGCAGTCCCAGGAAAAGCGGAAACTCAGCGAAAATGCTCGAGGCGGTTTTAGAAGAATTCCCGCAGGAGGCGGAAATAAGAAAAATTTACCTTGCCGAGAAGAATTTTTCCGGATGTTGCGCCGAACGCAACTGCTTAAATTTAGGCTACTGCGACGTTGAAGATGAAATGCAGGAGATTTACAAAGATTTGCTCTGGGCGGAAGTAATCGTCTTTGCAAGTTCAAGTCAATTTGGCGACGTCCCTACTCCGTTAAAAGCTTTAATGGAAAGAACGTGGCCGTTACGCGGAAAGCTCAAAAATAAAATCGGCGGCTATGTTGTTTCCGCAAGAAGATACGCGGAAAGCACAATTAACACTCTGCGCGCATTTATGCTGCGCCATAAAATGATTTTAGGAAATACGGGAGCAATCGCTTACACAGTTACAGAAAACGGAGGACTTGAAAACGACGCTTTGGCAATTAAGGATTCACACAAAACCGGGAAACGACTTGTTGAACTGTATTATTTGGTTCATTCAAAGGATTGAATATTTGCTTTCGTATTTTTAGTTCGCACCGGTCCAAACCCTTCCCCTTTCAGTAATGTTGTCAACTTAAGAACTTTTTCGTTAATCCATTGTTTCGGCAATGGGGTCAAAGGAAATGAAATTCACAACCCTATAACTGGTTTCTTTAACTCTACAACACCTAAACCAGTGAACTGGTTACAGCAATTTTGGTTACCCTTTTTACCCACGGATAAATCCGTGGGTTAACGGGAACTACTTTTTAATGATCCTCTTAAAGATATTGAAGAATACAGACCATCCATCCAACAATCAATTAATCCACTTATCCAGCGTGTCCGGCGAATCCCGCAGAATGCGGGAGAAGACGGACTTGTCGCGGCGAAGCCTGAACGAAGTGAAGGCGGAGACGAATCATCCAACAATCCATCCATCCACTTTTTGTTCCGCTCCGCTGGAGCTCTTTTCTTGTTGTTGTTTTGTTTTCTACAAAGATGTCGTCCCGCTGGGACGCAACCTTTGTTGCAAAGCTCTAAAGAATTAAGGAGAGTTCCAAAGGGATTTCACATTTAGAATTGTAAATGAGTAAAGGC
>JALWSN010000073.1 GCA_027080245.1 Ignavibacteriales bacterium
GTTACAAATTCTGCTTCGTTCAATTGTACGGGGAAATTAATTAAATACAAAATTGTAATCGCCAAAAGATGAACGGCAAACGAAATCAAATAAGATGTATTTTTGATTTTCCTCGCCCGCATTAGTAATTTTCTTTTTCCGTTTCAATTGTGAACCTGTCCACGCCAACGCCTTTTGCCGCATCTATTATTTTAATTACCAAATTAATGTCTACGCTTTTGTCGGCTCGTAAAATTAAATTCTTTTCTTTTGTTTTCTTTTTAATACCCGCCAACTTTGCCGGAAGCATTTCTAAGCTAACGGGTTTAGCGCCTAAAAATATTTTTCTATCCGCATTAATTGTTACCACCAACCTCGAGGGGGAAGTTTGTTTATTATTTTTAGCGCCGGGCAGTTTTATTTTCACCCCGGTCTGAATTACAAATTGAGAAGTTAAAAGGAAGAAGATTAACAAGAGCATTACAATATCCGTAAGGGAAGAAAAATTAAAAATGCTAAGCGGTTTGTTTTCCATTTCGAATTTCATTGTCTTACCCCACTTTTATTCTTTTCCTTGAATTCATCCTCGTCCAAAAGATCCAAGACATCGTTCGAGATTATTTCAATATCCAGCACAAGCTTTTGCACTTGCGCCACCAGATAATTGTAGAACGTGTAGGCAACAATTCCCACCGCTAGCCCGAATGCCGTAGTTAAAAGGGCTTCCCAAATTCCGCCCGCCAAATCGCTTGGATTAGCGGCGCCTTGCAAGTCCTCTATTTTCATGAACGCCGAAATCATTCCGGTAACGGTTCCCAGAAAGCCAAGCAATGGCGCAACGCCGGAAATTGTAGCCAACACCGAAAGTCCTTTTTCCAATTTGCTAACTTCCTGACGCCCCGTATTTTCAACCACTTCCTTAACCCGAAGTCTCCCAAAGCGCCGCTTTTTAAGGGCTTTACGAATTATGTTAGCCGCGGGCGTTTTCTCTTTTCGGCAGTAGTCAATAGCTCCCTCAATATTTTTATTTTTTAAATACTGACGAATATTAACTAAAAATTCTCCTACGTTTTGCTTGGCTTTTTTAATAACTATTAAACGTTCAATAATAATTGCAATGGCAATAAGCGACGCAATTAAAATCAGCAGCATTATCCAGCCGCCTTTCATTAAAATTTCCAGACCGTTCATTAGCAATCCTCTTAATAGATGTTTTTGTGAGAAAATTCTATTGCTTTCTTTTTACTTTTAAATCCGCCGATGCGAACTCTGTTAAACACTTTATTAAATTTTTTAATGTAAGCTTTAACGATAAAGGCATCCAGACCTTTTTTTCTTAATCTCTTAACTTCCCGTTCGGCAAATTTCGGATTGCGCCAGGAAGAAATTTGAACCATATATTCCTTGCCGTCGTAAAAAACAGTGTTTGTTATCCTGCGCTCGTTCTTAATGGCGCGGTAAAGCGAAATATTTCTTTGTTTAACTTTTTGAACTTTCGGAGTTTGAGATTCCTTAATATGTTCAGGCTTAATCTTCTTTGCGGTGTCTTTTTTGGCTATTATTATTGGTTTTTGAGCAGCCGGCTTTTTAATTTCCTCAACGGTTTTGCTTTTTGCGGTCTTTTCAGGTTTCTTGCCACCGCCGGTAAAAAATACGAAATAAATCAGAACTACGGCGGCAAAACCAACGGCGTAATAAATCCATTTTTTACGTTTCGGGCTTTCTTCCTCCTCTTTGCTCTTCTCCGCTTCAGGTTTCTTCTCTTCTTCTTTAACCGTAGTTTTAAATTCTTGAGTCTGTACAATTCTCTCCAGAGTTTCGTCGGGCACAGGCGAAGGTTCTTCCGTAACTTCGTTAATTGTTTCTTCAACTTCTTTAAATGGGTCTTCCTCTACTGGCTCGGTTTCCGTCTCCTCGACATTCTCAATTTTTTCTTCTTCAATAATTTCAGGGGGTTCAACAACTTCGGTCTTTTCTTCTTCAGTTATTTCAGTATTTTCCTCCTCTTCCAATTCGGGTTTTTCTTTTTGTTCTTCTTCTAATTTTTCTTCTACCTTTTCTTCTTCCGCTTTAGTTTCCTTTTCGCTTAATTCCTCTTCGGCTTCTTTAATAATCTTGTCT
>JALWSN010000074.1 GCA_027080245.1 Ignavibacteriales bacterium
GTAATGGTCCTTTGGCGAGCCAAAGGACCATTACTTAACTTGCGTGACGTGGGGACCGCGGGAAAAATTCATTTACATTGCAATTTTAAATAGAGACCAAAATCATTTAAGATTGATTAAATACAATTCGAAGACAGGCGAACCCGTCGACACGCTTTTTGAAGAGACAAATCGAAAGTACGTTCACCCGATGCATCCTTTAACTTTTGTGCCGGGTCATCCAGATTGGTTCTTGTGGCGGTCCGAGCGCGACGGTTGGGATCACATTTATCTTTACAACACAAGCGGTAAGTTAATTAAAAAGTTAACGAAAGGGAATTGGGTTGTGGTGGATTTCTTAAGTTTCGACGCAAGCGCGAAAAATATTTTCTTTACTTCAACCAAACAAAGTCCAATCGAAAGGCAGCTTTACAAATTAAATATTAAAAGCGGAAAGATGCGCAGGCTTACAAAGGGGAGCGGCGTTCATCGAATAATTTTGCGCAAAGACGGAAAATACTTTGCCGACAGATTTACCAGTCTTACCGTTCCGGGGATTACTTCAATTGTGAATTCGGAAGGGGAATATTTACTAACGGTACACAAATCCGAAAACCCCATTAAAAATTACAACACGGGCAAAATCAGAATTTTCAAAATAAAAACGGAGAACAACGCGGATTTGTACTGCCGGATGGTAACGCCGGTGAATTTTGATTCGACGAAAAAATACCCAGTGATTGTTTACGTTTACGGCGGTCCGGGCGTTCAGCTAATTCTTAACGCTTGGCCGGTTGGCAGGTACGCTTTCTGGTTTCAGAAAATGGCTGAGGAAGGATTTATTGTTTTCACCGTGGACAATCGCGGCTCGGCTAACCGCGGGCTAGCTTTCGAGCAGGCTACTTTCCGGCATTTAGGCACGGTGGAAATTTCCGACCAGATGCGAGGCGTGAAATATTTGAAAAGTCTTGCTTATGTGGACACTAATCGCCTTGGGGTTTTCGGCTGGAGTTTCGGCGGTTTCATGGCTACTTCGTTGATGCTTAGAACTCACAACACATTTAAGGTTGGCGTTGCCGGAGGCGCCGTAATCGATTGGAAATATTACGAGGTAATGTACACCGAGCGTTACATGGACACGCCTCAGGCGAATCCGGAAGGCTACAAGGAAGCCAATTTACTAAATTATGTTAAAAATCTTAAAGGCAAACTTTTGCTTGTGCACGGTACTTCCGACGTCACCGTAGTTTGGCAGCACACTTTAATGTTTGCCAAAAAGGCTGCGGATTTGGACGTGCCGCTCGATTATTTCCCTTACGTCGGACACAAGCACGGAGTGGTGGGGATTGACGCAATTCATCTTTACAATAAAATTACAAATTATTTTTTGGACAATCTCTAAGCGAAAGAAAGTCCGAACTAAAAATGAACTTACAATTAAACGGATTAGGCAAAAGCCGCTTGGCAAACTAACGCTTGCTTAGCTAAAGTAAGGAACAAAAGTGTTTGAGCCTTAGCGGCTTTGCAGTTCCGGCTTCGTTTAGCGTTTTAATTTTTGCAAACGTGTGGAAGGGGGGATAATTGGCAGGGGAAAATTTTGCCGGACTAACGTCCCGCCGAATGAATTATGAGCGAGGGGACTATTTGCTGAAATCTATTTTGATTAGAACCGAGTCGGGAACTACGTAATCAAACGGCAGCATGTCGGCAAGTCTTTCGAACGCCCAGTAACCCCTTGTTTCCATTTTGTATTTTTCGAAGTACCTTCCGCGGGAATCAACTTTTGTAAATGGGGCGTGAAAATAAACAAACGAAACAGGCTTTTGAGGGTATCCGTTTCGCCCAATAAAATCAATGTAATTGGGGTCCTCGAGCTTCTTTCGGTAAATAATTTCAAGGGGATTCCGGGAACTAAGCAAATACTCGTTTTTGCCTTGTGTTTTGAAAACAATTTCGGGACTGAAAATTTCCTTTCGCATTACCCAAACTCTTTCGCCAATTTTTTGACGAACTATTTCAAACATTTTAAATCCTTCTTTGCGAAGCAAGCTTTTCGCTTTCAGTTCTTCGGCGTTCTTTTGCCAATCCTTTGCTTGCGAAACAATGTTTTTG
>JALWSN010000075.1 GCA_027080245.1 Ignavibacteriales bacterium
TTTCCTTAACGCTCTCCGGCGATGAGATGCCGAAGCCGACCAACATTTTGTTTTTTTTAATTATGCCGTAAGTATTTTTGAGGCTCGAAATAATTTCCGGAGGGAACCCTTTTCTTGCCCCTGTAACGCCAAGAACGGAAACGCAATAAACAAACCCTTCCGATTGCCCGTCGATTCGTTTAATTCTTTCCGCGGGCGTTGTAGGCGTTGTAAGCAAAATAATTTCGGGGCGGTTTTCTTCGCCGTTAATGAATTCGCCAACTTCTTCGAGGGGTAGATCCGGCAGAATTAAACCCGCCACGCCCGCCTGTTTGGCGCTTTTCAAAAAATTGTTAACGCCGAAGCGTAAAACCGGATTAACGTAGGACATTATTATTATTGGTTCTTCTCTTAGCGCGGAAATTTGCTCGGCGATTTTTAGGACGTATTCAATGTTAACGCCTTGTTCCAGAGCCGCCTGCGAGGAAATCTGAATTGTTTTGCCGTCCGCAAGCGGGTCGCTGAAAGGAACGCCAAGCTCAATTAAATCCGCGCCGGCTTCGAAGGTTCGTAGAACCAAATCTTTGAAATTTACTTTATCCGGGAAGCCAGCCGTGAGGTAAATTGACAGGGCTTTTTTCCGTTCCGCTATTTTATTCAGATGTTGTTTTATTTTACCGCTTTTACTCATTTGTTTTTTACTCCAAATATTTTGTTAACTGTTCTTTTCAACGATGTCCAAATCCTTGTCGCCTCTGCCGCTGATGTTCACTACAACTATTTCGTCCTTTGTTAGTTTGGGCATTAATTTTTCGAGGTAGGCGAGGGCGTGGGAAGTTTCCAACGCCGGAAGAATGCCTTCTAATTGAGAAAGCAGTTTCAAAGCCCGTAGAGCTTCCTCGTCCGTTACCGCGTAATATTCAACACGTTTGGAGCTTGCCAAGTAAGCGTGTTCGGGTCCAACGCCGGGGTAATCCAATCCCGCCGATATTGAATGAGTTTGTTTTACTTGTCCGTTTTCATCCTGCAAAAGCAAGCTTTTCATTCCGTGAATTACGCCAATGCTTCCGCCGGTAATTGTGGCGGCGTGTTTGCCGCTTTCAATTCCCATTCCCGCGGCTTCCACTCCAATCAATCTTACTTCCGGCTTGTCAATAAAGGGGTAAAAGATACCCATTGCGTTCGAACCCCCGCCAACACAGGCTAAAACGTAATCGGGCAATTTGCCTTCAAATTCTTTTAATTGTCTTTTGGTTTCTTTGCCAATTACCGATTGAAAATCTCTTACAATTACAGGGTACGGATGCGGACCTACGACCGAGCCAATAATGTAGTGAGTGTTCCTAACGTTCGCCACCCAATCTCTAATAGCTTCGTTCGTGGCGTCTTTTAGGGTTTGACTGCCGGAATGAACGGGGATTACTTCCGCGCCTAAGAGCCTCATCCGGAAGACGTTCATCGATTGTCTGGCGTAATCTTTAGCGCCCATGTAAATTGCGCAGTCCAGCCCGAACTTTGCGGCGACTGTGGCGACCGCCACGCCGTGCTGTCCCGCGCCGGTTTCGGCGATTATTCTTTTTTTACCTAACTTTCTGGCGATGAGAATTTGCCCCAGAGTGTTGTTTAATTTGTGAGCCCCCGTGTGGCACAAATCTTCCCGTTTCAAATAAATTTTAGCGCCGCCGTAATGTTCGGTAAGCCTCTCGGCAAAAGTCAGGGGAGTGGGACGCCCGTTGAAATTTTTTTGCAAGGAGTTTAATTCCTCAATAAAATCAGGGCTTTCCTTTAATTTGTTGTAAGCGTCGCTCAATTCATCCAAAGCGCTGATTAAAGTTTCGGGAACGAACCGTCCGCCGAAAATCCCGAACTTACCGGCGTCGTTTGCGTTAGTGTAATTAGTTTTCATTGTAATTTAATTCCTTATTAAAAATTGGCGCAATTAGTTTAATTTTCTTCAACAGTTCTTTTAGCGTTTGTATTGAAATGGTTTGAAAGCCATCGGATAAAGCCTCGTCCGGATTGACGTGAGCTTCAAGCAAAAGCCCGTCCGCGCCGGCGGCAATAGCCGCAAGGCTCATAGCGGGCACTTTGTCCCGGATGCCAACGC
>JALWSN010000076.1 GCA_027080245.1 Ignavibacteriales bacterium
ATCTGAATTAAACGAAGGTATTGCCAATATCCCCTCCGAGGGAATTATTGGATTGCCTAAAAATTGATTTGTTTCAATTTCCTTTACCCAAAGTTTTTCTCCTGATTTGGAAATAGAATAAACATAATTTTTTACAGTCGAAAGACTAACGGCGCAAAAATAAAGATTATTGTTCCCGTCGATAACTATTGAAGTTGTGCGAGAGTTATCTTCATCCAAAGGGAGCGCCCAATTTAATTTACCGTTAATTTTTACGGAAAAAATAGTGTCTTGTCCAAAATAAATATTGCCATTGTAATCAATCGCCGGTTCGATATCATTTCTATCTACGCCGTAATAGCGATATTGCCATTGTATTACTCCTTTGGAATTGAGCAATGTTAAGGAACGCGTCGAAGAAGTATTTTCGTCGATAGCAATGTATCCTTCATTTGTAATTAATGGCGTATTCCATAATCTGTTTTGTCCGTATTTCCATAGAATTTTATGACTTTCCACATCAACGGCAATAAGCGCGCAGTTTCTCCCCTGTAAGTAGATCGTCTTGCCGTCGGGTGAAAATGTTATGAATTGATCCGAACTTCCGAATATATCATCGTCTTTTAAACTCCAGAGTAATTTCCCGTCGTTCGATAAAACTGTCAGCTTAGTGGCTGCGTCTGTGAAATACAAATTACCGTTCAAGTCCACGCTAATACCCTTTGTGTAATTTTTGTACTCGTTTTGATATTCCCAAACAGTAGTTGAATCGCTTCGTTTTCGAAATGTTTGACCTAAATCGTTTGCTATAACAAAATCGTTGTTGAAGAGTATCGTTGCTGCATTTGCAGGCTCAGCTCCAATCGCTTCCCGCCATAAAATACCCTGAGTTAAAGAAAAGGCGATAATTTCTGCAGGCCCGTAACCGGCTTGGAAAATAAGCGTACCGTTAGTATTTTCAACTATATCTCTTAGCATAATCCCAATAGTAATGACCTCAATATTTACAACGCTTGAAGGTCCAAAAATGCTTGTCCTGCCTGTAGATTGCATATCATGATGCCAGGCGGGCCAAGGCGAGTCGGCAAGAGAGGGCCAGGGAATATCTTCCTGATAGCCCGGCGGGTTTTCTTCCGGCGGGGGCGGCTCGGTGGTTTTGCACGCCTGAGCATATAAAAATAAAGTAAGAAGCGGAATGAATATAAACAGCTTCTTCCGTCTTTGTTTGATAGTATTAGGCATAATCGCCTCCTTTTTTTGTTTATGAATTAATTAACTACCGCAAACCGACATAATTTGCCGTTTGCAAAAAGAATGGTTTTCTTTTGAAAAATAAAAATAACTGAAAACATCGCCTAAAAACCTCCAAAATTTCTCCTACGATTGACGTAATAATACGGCAAAAGAAATAAAAAAACAAGCGAAAAAATATGAGACGCTAACAAATAAAACATTGATAAAATCCAAGTCGTCAAAAAACAAAAGAACAACAGAAACCTCGCAACAATTATGCCAAGTAAAAACCTTAGAAATCAAGCTAAAACCGCAATATCGCAAAAAGTCAGGTGCGAAAAATCTGCAAAAGTACGAATATATTTCGCGGTTGTGGGGGCGTTTGTGTGAAAACAGAAGGTTTGGGAATAGGAAAACGCTCCTTTGCCCGCGATAATGTGGACAAAAAATTGAACTGCGTTGCAGTTCGGGATTTATTGGGGTGTGTCGCATCTACGGGCTTCGCCCGTAGTTATTCAAAATTAAACCGCTTTCGCGGTTTTGGGGAAATTCGTAAATCCGAAAACCTGTCTACCCTGCCTACCGACAGGCAGGCGGCAGGCAGGTCAGGTTCGAAAATCAGCAAATTCAAAGAATATTCCGTCCCTCCGGGACTTTGGGTTTTGTAGGTAAGTGTTTGTTACAAATATTCCGTCCCTAACGGGACTGAGGGAATTACGAGCAACTGAACTCCGAGTTACGATTGACGATTGGAAAAATAGTTCGGCAATCCGAAAATTCTCCGTGTTACTCTGCGACAACTTTGCGGAACTCCGTGTAATTTCTTTTTTGCGCCGATGATTTACGAATATTCGAACGATAAATAAAACAA
>JALWSN010000077.1 GCA_027080245.1 Ignavibacteriales bacterium
GTGTTAGCAGAGGGAGCGAATGTTTTTAATTTCATTTTCTTTTTTTTATATTCAATAATGTTTAAAAAAACTTTAGATTAATGAAGCCTCAACAGCAGTCGGAAACAAAGGACTTTTTCAAAGAGTTTTCAATTTTTGTAGAGTCGTTGCCGTTTGGCGTGGCGGTGCTGGATTCAAACCTGACCGTTGTTGCCGTTAACAATAATTTACACGGTTTCAATAATTTTTTGAACCTAAAAGAAATTCGTGAGGGTAAAAAGTTTGCCGCCTCGGAATTTGCAAAGCAAAACGAACTTTTGGAAGACCTTTACAACTTAAAATCAATCCCGTTTGAGAAAGAGCTGTTAACCATTAAAACTCGGAAAGGAATAATTAGAATCACTCTGAAAGGTTCGCCAATTTTTTTGGACGGCAGGTATTTCGGGTCGTTTTTAATTTTTGAGGATAATCTTACTACAGAGCAGTCTGAAATATTGAATATAAAAAAAACGTTTGATTTATTGGTTAATATTTACGATGTGGTAATATTATTCAATAATAATAGAGTCGTCGAGAACTTTAAAATTCAAAGGAGTAAAAATTATTTAAAAAAGTTTTTTAAGATTACAAAAGGCGGGCTACCTGGTAAAACAATATTCAAAGCCAAAGATGGAAGCGCCGTTAATATTATGGATTTAATTAGCGAGTCTCGGGAAACGGACAAATCTTTTATTTTTAAGGAATTAAAGTTAGAAGATAAATATTTTAATCTATTTATTTTGCTCGCGGACGGCGCCCGCGCATTTGTCGCTTTTGACGACGTTACCGACCAGGTATTGGAGTTAAATTCTATTAAGGAAGAATTAACAGATCTTTTGGATTACCAAAATATTTCCGAAAGGGTTCTGGGAGGCTTGATTTTATTGAACCAAAAGGGTGTTATTAAAAAATGGTCCTACAAATGCGAAGAAATATTCGGATTGCCTAAAAGCAAAGTTCACAACAAATTTGTCGGCAAAGTAATTCCTGATTTAACGAAAGAATATTTTGAGAGCATTAGGGAAAAACTTTCAGAGGAAAAGCGTTGGCAATCATATTTTAGTTTTGTTATTAATGGAAAAGAAGAAACGTTAAAATTTCGATTCAGACTTCTGGAGAATTCCGACATTGGAGTTGAAGTTAACGTTGAGACCGAACAGGCTTTGCTAGAAAAAGAATTAAGACAAAAAGAAAGACTGTACCGCGAGATTATTTCCAACAGCGGGGAGTTTATTTTTATTCTTGACGAGAGGGGAAGAATAGAATTTGCCAACGAATCTTCTGTGCAAAGTTTGAACTATTCAGAAGATGAAATAATAGGAAAATATTTAATTGAATTTATTGAAGAAAAATTCAAAAATAAAAATAGAGCCATTCTAAAAAATTTGTTCAAAACGGAACCTACATCGATTGAGATTCCCATTAAATCCGGAACGGGCAAAATATTTCAAACGCTGGCAAAAATTAATCCAGTCCTCGACGTCAACGGTTCGATAATTCGCTACAATGCTATTTTAATAGACGTCACGACTCAAAAGGAGTCCCAAAAGGATTTACTTTTAATACGCACGGTTTTCGAAGCATCCATTGACGCAATTACCGTTGTAAAGAACAGAAAAATAATTCTCGCAAATCTCGCCTTTGCTACGATGTTTGGCTACGGGAATATTGCTTCCGTTCTTAATAAAGATCCGCTCGATTTTTGCGACGAAGGAGAAGTAAATAAATTGGCAGAAGCTATTCAGAAAGCTGAAAAGAATCAGTCGATTAGCCAGAGGCTTGAATTTATTGGGGTTAAGAAAGATGGTAGCAAGATTTTTCTTGAAAATTCAATTACTTCTTACGAAAGCGAAGACGAAATTTTCATTGTCTCAATATTGCGCGACGTAACCGAGCGAAAAATTAGTCAGGGAAAATTGGAGCGTTCGGAAAAGCAATTGCGCAAAGTTACCGAAAGCATTAACGATTTTATTTGGAACGCTAATTTAGTCGACGGTAAATTAAAACAGACTTTTTACACTTCGGCCGTGCAAAAAATAACGGGTTACAAGCCCGAAGATTTTGTCGAAAATCAAAAGCTCTGGATTGAAATTATTCATCCGAAGGACAGGGAATTTGTGGTTAAAAAATTAAAATCGTTCTACCGTAATAGTAAAGCGGCTTCCGAGGAATTCGAATACAGAATAATCAATAGGCGCGGGGGTATTCTCTGGATTAAAAATAGTGTAAATGTAGAAAGGGATTCCAACGGCAAAGTGATTCAGGCGGTAGGATTGGTTAGCGACGTTACTTTAAGCAAGCGCGCTAAAGAGGAACTCGAACGAACAGCCGAGGAACTTAAAAGATTAAATCAAACCAAGGACAGATTCCTTTCGATTATTTCTCACGATTTACGAACGCCATTTAGCTCGATACTTGGCTACACTGACATTTTACTGAACGACAGAAATCTTTCCGAAGATAAGAGAGTAGAATATGTTTCGTTTATTCAGGAGTCCGCTAAAAATATGCTTAACCTTGTAAATTCTTTGTTGGACTGGACGAGGTTACAAACAGGTCGAATAAAATTCGAGCCATCAAAAATTAATGCCGCTCTGGTGGTAAACAATTCGATTCAAATGCTTAGTGGCGAGGCAATGAAAAAAAATATTAACCTTGTGGCAAATATCGGAAGAGAAATAAACGTTTATGCGGACAAAGATTTGCTTTTGCAGGTATTTAACAACTTGATTTCCAACTCAATTAAGTTTACCAAACCCGGCGGATTTGTGGAAGTCTCTTCCGGAATTTTGTCGGACAAAAAAATGATTGAATTTTGCGTGAGAGATTCCGGTGTGGGAATTAAGCCCGAAGACATTGACAAATTATTTAGGGTGGATTCAAAGTTTACTCTCGAAGGAACTTCCGGCGAAAAGGGGAGCGGGTTGGGGCTATCCCTTTGCGCGGACATTGTGAAAAAGCACGGAGGAGAAATAAGAGTTGAAAGCGAAGTTGGGAAGGGTTCAAAATTTTTCTTTACTCTGCCCGTTTCCTCTTCCACAATTCTTTTAGTGGACGACGTTAAAACCGACCGTATTCTTTACGCAAAGTTAATTAAAAGCTTGTTGCCTGAATTTGAAATTCTGGACGCGCCAAACGGCAAGGTAGCTTTGGAAATGATTAAAAAATTGAACCCCGCCTTGGTTATTTGCGAACATCACTTGCCTTTAATGAACGGAATTGAATTTGCCAAGCAAATATTTGCTGACGATGAAATATCCTCGAAACCTAATATTATTGTGCTTTCGCGAAACGTAAGCGAGCAAGACGCGCAAGAGTACAAGAAAATAGGCGTAGAAAAGGTTTTTAGCAAACCCGTTAAATTAAATGAGTTCAAATTAGCAATTGAAAATTCAATCCAAAGCTAATCGACATGCAGCGTCTTTTTAATTGATTAATAAGCGGAAATAAATTAAATTGAATTAATTTAAGATCAATAGTAAAAAATATGGCTCCGCAAGCAAATAATCTTATCGGTTTAATGGACATCTTAATCAATCTTTCCAAGGAGATGGCGGTTTTCCTCGTAATTGCGTATTTAATTACCAAGACTCCCATTTTCAAAGTAATAATTTCAAAGAGCTTTACCAAAAGGGATTATTTAATTCTTTACGTTGTCTTTAGCGTAATGTCTGTTATTGGCACTTATTTCGGTATTCCCGTTCGCGGCGCAATTGCAAACAACAGAGTGATAGGGGCTGCGCTTGCGGGTTTAATTGGAGGACCGGCTCTAGGTTTTTCCGTAGGATTTACGGCGGGCGTTCATCGTTATTTTATAGGGGGATTTACGGGGTTGGCGTGCGGATTGTCAACAACCGTCGAAGGTTTGCTGGCAGGCTTTGTTCAACTTTATTTTTCTCGCAAAGGGATGTTCGAAAGAGTGTTTGACCCTGCCGTTGCGTTTTACACAACCTTTGTTGCCGAAGTGGTTCAAATGTTAATTATTTTAGCAGTGGCAAGGCCCATTACCGACGCCGTGGAATTAGTAAAAATAATTGCGCTACCAATGATTCTTTCCAATTCAATCGGAACGTCTTTAATTATGAGTATTTTCAGGGATCAAAAATACAATTACGACAAAATCGGATCGGCGTATTCGAAAAAAGCTTTGAAAATTGCGAGGAAAATTTTAGGGTATTTGAAGGAAAATCTGGATTACGATTCCGCGGCGGAAATTGCGGAAATAATCAGAAAGGAAACCGGCGTTGCAGCCGTGGCAATTACGGACAGGGAAAAAGTCCTTGCGTTTCAAGGTGTAGGGAGCGACCACCACGTAGCCGGAATGGACATTGCTTCCGAAGTAACAAAGCGAGCAATTGCGGAAAACGAAATAATTTTTTTAGACGGCATCGAGGAGCAATATCGTTGCAATGTAAACGACTCTTGCAAATTGTCTTCCGTTTTGGTAGTGCCAATGGGCATCAGGGACGAAGTAATTGGCGCTATTAAACTTTACGAGCAAAAGAACAAATACTTCAATAAAATCAATATTGCGCTGGGGCAGGGAATCGCCGAGCTTGTTTCCAATCAACTCATTATTGCCCGTTACGAACGGCAGAAAAATTTATTAACACAAGCCGAGCTTAAATTGTTGCAAGCTCAAATAAATCCGCATTTCCTTTTTAACGCAATTAATACGATAATTGCAGTGAGCAGAACAAGCGCGGAAAAAGCGAGAGAATTATTGTTAGATTTGTCTAACTATTTTCGAAAGAATTTAAAGCGCAAAGAAGACTTCTCCACTATCCGCGAAGAATTGGAACACGTAAAATCTTACTTAAGAATTGAGAAGGCGAGATTTCAAGACAAGCTCGAAATAGTAACCGACATTGACGAGTCGTTGTTGAATTACAAAATTCCAATCTTTACAATTCAGCCAATTGTAGAAAATGCCATTAAACACGGCGTCTCGAAAATTTTGGACAAAGGAAAAGTGAAAATCAGCATCTTCAGAAACAACGGGCACATTCGGATTGATATTGAGGACAACGGAGGCAATTATTCCCGACCGAAACATAGGGACGGGCTGGGAATTAATATTGTTAATAATAGAATCAAAAATTTAATGGGGAAGGATTACGGGATTGAAATAAATTCCGAGCCAGGGGTTAAAACCGTTGCGTCTATTACTTTGCCCGGCGGGGAGGTGCAATGAAGCTAAAGGCGGTAATTGTTGAAGACGAAATACATGCAAGGGACGAGCTTGAATTTCTGCTGAAAGAAACTGGTCGAGTGGAGGTTCTTGAAAAATGCACAAACGCGCTCGAAGGAATCAGAGCCGTTAACAAACATCGTCCCGAAGTTCTTTTCCTCGATATTAATTTGCCTGCAATAGACGGATTTGAAATGCTTTCGATGATTGAAGAGTCGTTGATACCTCACGTTGTTTTCGTAACTGCGTTCGATGAATACGCCATTAAAGCGTTTGAAAAAAACGCCGCCGATTATTTACTGAAGCCAATTGAAAAAGAAAGATTGCTTCAAGCTCTGGAAAAGGTCGAAAAACTTGCGGTTAACTCCGACAAGCAAAAGCTTGAAATCCCTTTGATGAGAAGAATCCCAAGTTACGGAGCGCACAAAATTAAGCTGGTAGACATTGACGATATTGAATTCGTTCAAACGGATGCGACAGGGGTATATTTTGTTTGCGAAGAAAAAAAATATTTTACCGATTTAACTCTAAAAGTAATCGAGGAAAAAACAAAACTTTTTCGTTGTCACAAACAATATTTAATTAATCCCGACAAAATTGACGAGATTATTTTTGAGGGTAATTCTTCCGCAAAAATTAAGACAAGGGGAAATTATTACGTACCGGTAAGCAGGCATTATCTTAAAACCTTAAAAGAAATTCTTTCAATTTAATTTACGCTTTCCCCAATATTCCACTCAGCATGATGTAAGCATGTGGGGGGATTAACTCATTATCTTGCAGTGTTCGCCCGGACTTGCAGGATGATTGGAAGCATTGATGAATGAAGGAGGTATCCTATCCTTAACCTTTTCCCTTGAAGTTCTCCCTACTCTTTTCGAGAGGAAGTTTGTAGAGAAGTTTTTGAAAGAGTTTAATGGAAAAAGTCTTAAGCAATAAGTAACTGAAATTATTTTTGAACCTCTGAGCTTTTAAACCGTTTTACCTTTTCCTCATTCACAATTCAACATTCATAATTCATAATTATTATTCGCACATTCGTAATCATTTTTTGGTTTTTGAATTTGTAGTTTTATGTTCAGCAATGGTTTTCGTTTGCAAAAGAATTTAAAAATCGATAGTGAAATTCATTTTCCAACGGTAAAACTAGCGTGCATCTTACTCTTCGATTTTAACGCTTCGGAAGGAAATAATGCAACTTAACGTTTTTCTTATTGCCAATTATTCATATTGATGTATTTTAAAATGAATAAAGCGAAAAAAAATTCAAAATACGGTTTGGCAATACAAATGGATTCAAAAATTCTCCTAAAAATCTTTTCACATTCAAATAATTCAATTATTTATTAACTAAAAATAGGTGGGTATCATGGGAGCGTTACTAATAATGATTTTAGCCTTCGTTGGTTATTTAGTAATGTACCGGCTCTACGGCAAGTTCATAGGCAATAAAATATTTGCGTTGAACGATAATAACAAAGTTCCCGCCGTAGAATTTGAGGACGGAGTGGATTTTGTTCCGACTAAGAAGGAAGTGATATTTGGTCACCACTTTGCCTCTATTGCAGGAACGGGCCCAATTGTCGGTCCTGCTATTGCTGTAATTTGGGGATGGATGCCCGCGTTGATTTGGGTGTTTGTCGGCTCGATTGTAATGGGAGCGGCGCACGATTTCGGCGCATTAATTATTTCAATGAGAAATCAGGGAAAATCCGTCTCCGAGTTTGCTTCAAAGTACATCAGCAATAGAACAAAGTATTTTTTCTTCTTTATAGTATTCCTTGAATTGTGGATTATCGTTGCAATATTCGGATTGGTAATAGCCGTAATTTTCAAGATGTACCCAGCTTCGGTTCTTCCCGTGTGGCTTGAAATTCCAATCGCAATGTATTTGGGTTATTTGGTCTACAACAAGGGAGCAAATTTATTAAGTTGGTCTATTGTTGCCGTGGTAGTGATGTACATTACAGTTGTAATAGGCGCTTACGTTCCAATTACATTGCCGGGGATGTTTGGTTTGTCTTCGGTGGCTATTTGGTCGATCATTCTTTTAATTTACGCTTACATTGCCTCGGTGTTGCCTGTAACAAAACTGTTGCAACCGAGGGATTACATTAACTCCCACGAGTTGGTAATCGCTATGGCGTTATTGGTCTTAGGAGTTTTGTTTGCATCCTTTGGAGGCAATTTGCACATAGTAGCGCCAGCCGTAAATTCCTCCCCTGCCGCTGCACCGCCGTTGTGGCCTTTCTTGTTCATTACAATTGCTTGCGGCGCAATTTCCGGTTTCCACGCATTGGTTTCTTCGGGCACGTCTGCAAAGCAGGTTCGCAAGGAATCGGATTCGCTTTTTGTTGGTTACGGTGCAATGCTGCTCGAAGGCACTTTGGCTACGTTGGTAATTATTGCAACAACGGCCGGAATTGGAATGGGGCTTAAAGTTGGCGGAGAAACCTTCGTTGGAGTTCAAGCTTGGACGCACCACTATGCATCGTGGGCTGCGGCTAAAGGGCTTGGTTCTAAAGTAGGCGCATTCGTTGTTGGCTCCGCAAATATGCTAACGGCGTTAGGAATTCCAAAAGCCATTGGAATAGCAATAATGGGCGTGTTTGTGGCTTCGTTTGCGGGAACTACGCTCGATACCGCTACGCGTATTCAACGCTACATCGTTACGGAGATGTTTCCAAGAACTTTTAAAAACAAATACGTTTCTACAGGATTTGTAGTGGTGGTTGCGATGGCTTTAATCTTTTCTTCGGGAGCAAGCGGAAAAGGAGCGCTTGCGCTTTGGCCATTGTTCGGCGCAACAAATCAAATTCTTGCCGCTCTGGCTCTGATAGTTGGGACCATTTATTTGAAAGGAAGAGTTAAATGGGGCTGGCTTGTAATGGCCTTGCCGGCTGCGTTTATGCTTGTTGTTACCTTTTGGGCTGCCGTTGCAAATCAAATTAACTTCGGAGCAAAAAACAATATTTTATTGCAAATAATTAACATTATCATTATTGTTTCAATGATTTGGATTGCCGTTGAAGGTTTGATTAAATTCTTCCAAACTTCAATGAAAAGCAATCCCGATTTACAGGAAGATGTAGGTTAATTTAATAGTCAAACTTTACTATGCCCGCCCGCTTTTGAATTTTAGCGGACGGGCGTTATATTATTGATATGAAAAATAAAGTCCTAAAAAAAATTTTACTTAATGTTTATTTACTTACGC
>JALWSN010000078.1 GCA_027080245.1 Ignavibacteriales bacterium
CAATTTTTGCGCCGTCGGGAGAAACGTCGAATGTGGAAATTCTTTTCATCGCCCACAAATCTTCAACAGTAAGAGGCTTTTTGCTCTGGGCTAAAACATTTAAAGTAAGTACGAAGCTTAATAAAACTAAAACTTTGACTTTCATTTTTAACTCCTAAGTTTTATTCAAATTTTAATTTCTTCGTCGTAAAGCAAGTGTTCGAAAGTTTCCCTGCCACGAATTACAATGGGTTGGTTCCCTTGAACGAGAATTTCAGGGGGGCGTCTTCTACCATTGTAATTAGAGGACATTGTCATTCCGTAAGCTCCAGCGCCTAATATTGCAAGATATTCCCCGGGAGTCGTTTTGGTCAATTTTCTGTCCTTTGCAAAATAATCCCCGCTTTCGCAAACTCCTCCCACAACGTCGGCTGTTATTTCCTTGTTATTGTTAAGCTTTAGCGGCTGAATGTTGTGATATGCCTTGTAGAGAGAGGGTCTCAGCAGCTCGGTCATTGCGGCGTCCACCACAATAAAATTTTTTTCGCCGTTCTTTTTTGCGTAAAGAATTTTTGTCACCAAAATGCCGCCGTTTGCGGTTAAGTACCTTCCGGGTTCAAAGAAAATTTCAACGTCAAATTTTTTAAAAATCGGGATTAATATTTGCGCAAGTTTTTCAATGTTCAACGGTTCTTCATCTTTGTATTTTACGCCCATTCCCCCGCCCACGTCGAAATGTTTGATTGGAATGCCTTTATCTTTAAGCTCCCTGTAAAGCTCAGCTAATTTTTCCACGGCGTTTTTGTAAGCCTCTACGGAAGTAATCTGCGAACCAATGTGCATATCTATTCCAACTACGCGCAAGTTTTCTAATTTTGCCGCCTCAAGAAATAAGCGCTTAGCGTCCTTCGAATCGATGCCGAACTTATTTGTTTTTAATCCTGTGGAAATGTAAGGATGCGTTTTTGCGTCTACGTCGGGGTTAACCCGAAGCGCAATATCCGCTACCGTTCCAAGCGATTTAGAGATTTCATTAATTAAAAATATTTCTTCTGCGCTTTCCGCCTTTAATAATTTAATTTTCTTTTTTAAAGCCAAAACAATTTCTTCTTCGGTTTTACCAACGCCCGAAAAAATAATATCCGACGGATTGACGCCGGCTTTAAGCGCACGGTAAAGTTCGCCAGCGGAGTTAACGTCGATGCCCGCTCCCAAGTTGTGAAAAAGCTTGATTACGTTGATGTTAAAATTACTTTTAGCGGCAAAAAAAATTTTTCGCTTTATTCCCTCAAAGGCTTTATTGAAATTATTGAATTGCCGTTCAAAAAAGCTGCGGCTGTAAACAAAAAGGGGAGTGCCAAACTGTTTGGCTAAAACTCCCACCGGAATTTCTTCGCAGTAAAGTTCGTTGGATTTGTAATAAAAACTTTCGTTTTGAAGAATCAGCATTAATCTTCCCAAATTTTAATCTTGCTAAAATAGAAAATATTTCAAATAAATTCGGAAAACTTTTGGATCGGGGCTTTTACGGGAGACAACCGAGCGCTTGAAATACTTAATTCTTAAGTATTAAGCCATTTTTTACTTGTCCGCGTTTTGAAATGCAATCGAAAACAAAGCCGTTTACAATGGTAAAAATAATTTTATTGCCCTTGGTAATAATGAAATTTGCGGGCTTATTTAACTTTAGCGCCGTAGCAATGGAGTTGCTTTGCAAAATGTTAATCCCTCTCGTAAACCTAATAGAATCAGGCATATTAGCGACGCGAACGAACGCTACCCCCCGTAAATAAAGGCTATCCAACGGTAGTTCATTTAATGTTTTTAAATCAGGAATTACATCGTCAAAAATTTTTGCTTTGCGCAATTTCATTCCGTTGCAATCGTATTCTTCGTAACCGTAAAATGTGGAAAGATCACCAACATCCTCAACATTGCTTTTGTAAAATGTTTTGCTGAAATCGGGCGAGGGAATTTCTTTCCTGTTTACTGCGACGTCGATTAAATAATTCTTTTTCTTGAATTCAATTTGTACGTTCCTGAAAATAACGTCGAACAAAAGTTTTTTGTTTTCGGGAATTCGGTAATATTCATCTGTAGTAAATTTTGAATATTCGCCCGAAGCGATTGACTGCAAAGCGTAAAGAATTGCAATGAAATTAAGTTCGCGAACGAACTGCTTGTTCTCGTCGTCTTTCCAACCGCCGGATTCAATAAGCACGGAACTTGTTCCCCATCTTTCAAAATTGTCGCCGAAAGCCCTCGGCTCGAACTCGTCGTTGTAGCGTCCAATGTGACCCGGGATAATGTTTGAAAGTCCCCGCGCTACGTCGGCAATTAATTTCATTGTCCTTGCCCTAACCGGATTAACTTCATCTTTGTAATTGAACGCGGGCGCAAGGAAGGAAATTGTGGCAGGTCTAAAACTCCTTCCAACTGAATAATACTTTTGTTGGTCGTGTAAATTAAAACCAAATGTTGGTTTAAGACTGTCCCTAACTGTTTTTAATATTCTCGATTCGGGAAATTGCAATCTACGGGCGTCCCGGTTTATGTCTATTTGCAAAGCGTTGCGCCTGTTAAACTTGGCGTCCCCATCTGGATTTAGCATTGGGATGAAAAAAACAGAAAGTCTTTGTTTTAGAAAATTTCTGAATTGATTGTAGTTGTCGTTAGCATTCAAAAAATTAAAAATGTCCATTAATGCCATTGTGGCTGTGGATTCGTCCCCGTGCATTTGAGACCAGAGCAAAACCTTAATCGGCCCAGACCCATAATTAATAAGGTAAATTGGTCTGTTCAACAACGAATGTCCAATAATATCAATGTGAAATGAACTTCCTTTTTTATTAAACTTGTTGATGACAGAATAAATCTTTTCCGGCTTGAATTCTTTCTTTTCAAGCGAGGTTTCTCTGTAAATGTGATAATCGTAGTAGAAAGCCTGCGGCGAGATTGTTTGAGAGTAGACTCGGGAAACACAAGCAAAGAGAAGAATTATTAAAAAAAATCTTTTCATCAAACAAATCAGAATCTTTAATAATACAAGCCAATGTCGAGGGAAATGTAAAAAGCGCCGATATTTTTTTGAAATCTGTTGTAAAGGGATTCAACGCCTTGGTTAAATAAATGCACGAAATAATACCGGGCGTTAAGCCCAACTGTATTGCTTTTGCTGATTCCGAACAGCGCTCCCACGCCAACGTAAGCGCTTGCGGCAATATTCGCGTGCGCTTTTGCAAATGATTTAAAAAACTCGAGGTAATATGGAGTAGTAACAATTATTGAAGGACCTGCTCCCGCCGTCAAGTAGGGGCGCAACACTTCGGTTAATGTTTCGGAGAACAGCCGGTATTGAACGCCGGCGGTAATCGGAATAAAAATCACCCTGTTCTTTTTACCCACGGTAAATGTTCTGCCGAAAATGTCGACGTATTGAATTTCCCTGTCGTCCTTAATTTCCGAAATGGAGACGTCCACGAAACCCTTGATATTATTGGTTAATCTCTTTCTCAAGTAGCTACCGAGCCCAAAGCCCCCATCGCCAAACATTAAATTCACGCCCCATTCGTTTGGCAAAAAGTTTATTTTTGCCGTGTCAACTTCCACTTGACCCAAGTGCTGCGGGTAGCTGAACGCAAAAGGCAACAGGGCAATAATTAAAATTAGTTTTCTCATCGTCCAATTTCTTTTCTTAACTTATTGATGTAAATTTAACAATTAAAAAATTAAAATCAATTTTATTAAAAGCAAAAATTTTCGAAAAACATTTTTTCATCTAATTCTTTATTAAAACTTAAACTAAAAACGGTTCCCAAAAGAAGAAAGAAATGGCAATTAATTTAGAGTTAAAAATCAAAGTTGATTCGTTTAGAAAAATAAAGAAATTGTTAAGAAAGACTAACGCCGAGTTTAGAGGAACATTGAGACAAAAGGACATTTACTTTTCAATCAATAGTAAAGGACTGTTAAAGCTCAGACGACAAAACGGAAACTATGAACTAATTTACTACAATAGAAACGAGGGCAAAGGAAAGCGCTTTAGCTATTACAACGTAATTAATCTAAAAGGGAAACAGGTCGAAGAAACTCTAAAAAAATTGGGCAGAGTAGAAACAATAATCGAAAAGACTAGAGAGCTTTATTATTTAAAGGACACGAGAATTCATCTGGACAAGGTTAAATCCCTTGGCAAATTCGTTGAGCTGGAAACGTTAGTTATTTCAACAAAATCCGAGGCGGCAAGCAGATTTGCATTTGTAATTGAAGCCCTGGAGTTGGACTACCAAAACCAAATAAGAAAATCCTATAAAAATTTAATTAAAGAATGATTCTTTCAAAATCAAAATCTGAAAAACTTAATTTAGAAAGTTTTATTCTTGATTTAATTAAAGAAAGCAAGCACGAAGAATTTTTGCTTGTCGCTCCAACCAATAGGCGCGTTCGGCGTTTGAAAAAATGGTTGATTCAACAATCTCCCGGACAAAAAGCTTCGGTAATTAATCTTCACACGCTAAAAACGCTCTCCGAAAATTTACTTCTCGAATTCGAACCTTTTCATCCTCTAAGCGAAGCTTCGGCAAGCGTTTTTATCGAACAATGTATTTCTAAAATAAACCTTACCTATTTTAACGGCTATAAGAACGGAGCGCCCTTTGGAACTATCGAAGAGCTTCGCAACGTGATTTCCGAATTTAAAAGGCATGGAATAACCCCCGATTTATTGAAGGAAGAAGCCGTCACATTGGAAAGAGCCAATAAAAACAAGCTTCTGGACATTGCAAACATTTACGAAGAATACTTAAAAATTACTCTGTCGCTAAAAGCATACGAATTAGGGGATGTTTATTCAAAACTTACAAATCTGGATCAAAAAACTTTCAGCGGGATTTTCCGCGATGTTTTCCCTTTCGTTAAACACGTTTTCGTAATCGGCTTCGATGAATTCACAAAACTTGAAGTTAACTTGTTAAACAAAATTTCAGCAATCAATTCGTTAAACATTTTCATTGAACTCGACTATTACAAGTTTAATCCGGCAATTTTCGGTCACGTTTCGGAAAGTTACGAAAACCTAATAAAATCAGGCTTTCGTGAAGCGAAAGATTTAAGCATCGAAAAATCGAGCAATTTTCAAAACGCCGTGAGACAATATCTTTTCTTAAACAAAAAAACGAAAAACAGCGTTAATTTGACTCGACAGATTTCAATAATCGGCGCCGATAATAGAGTTGAAGAGATTGAGAAAATTGCAAGAGAAATTAAAAAATTAATTTTGTTTGAAAAAGTAAAGCCCTCCCGTATTTGCCTTGCGTTTAACGTAATTGGGAATTATTCCCATTACGTGCGAGACGTTTTTGATTCTTTGGGCGTTCCGTTCAATTTAACGGACAGAATTTCCCTGTCCAAATCCCTGCCTATCACGGCTTTAATAAATCTTCTTGCCATTATCGAAAGCAATTACTACTTTAAAAATGTTTTAAGAGCTTTCAATAGCTACTTTGTTGAAGTAGCGGGAGTAAACATTAATAGTTTAACCTTGGTCTCACGCAAACTAAATATTGTTGTCGGAATTAAGCATTGGAAAAGTAAAATACTTGAAGAGCTTAACAAAAATGCGAATATTGGCGAAACCCCTGAAATTAAAGAGGATGCTTTACGCAATGCCCTCGATAGTATTGAAAACATTGAAAAACTACTTTCTCCCTTCTCTCGGTCAATGACTATTGAGGAATTTCTAACAGAACTGAAATTGCTAATTAAGAAAATTAACTTAACTAAAAATATTTTCAGGGGCGACGTTGCTTACCAGGAGACAAATATTAAAAGCGTCACAACTTTTATTGAAACTATTGAAGAAATATTCAAATTAATCGAACAAACCGAAGGGAAACAAAAGCAATACGACCTGCGATTTTTCCTTTCCAAAATAAGAACAGCCGCGCGCTTCTCCCGCTTTAACATTAAAGAAAGACCGGACTACGGCGTTCTAATTACTTCGTTAAACGAAATTCGCGGTTTAACGTTCGACTATCTATTCATCGGCGGAATGGTTGACGGCGACTTTCCCACCAAATTCAAACCTGAAATTTTCAAGCCAGGCAGATTTTCGTCCGACGAATGGAAACATCTTCTCGAAGAGCGCTTCTTGTTTTACCAGTCTTTAACATCCTGGAAAAAGAAACTTTATTTTTCATACCCGAAAAAAGAATTAAAAAAAGATTTGAGCCCGTCGGTATTTTTGCTTGATTTCAAAAAGCTATTTAATCTTAACAACAATTCCGCTGAAGTCTCCCGGAAACTTATTTTATCGAAGCGACAATTATTTGAAATTTTCGACAGAGCGTTATTAACAGACTATGAAAAAGAAAAATTAAAAAGCGAAACGCAAATTAACGTTGAAAAGATAATTGATTTAATTGCGCGGGACAAAGAACTTATGCGAGCCACAATTAACAAGGGCGAGCCCTCGGCACCCTTGTTCGACGATTCAAATTCGGACGAGGAGAATTCCTTTTACACAAACAAACTGAAAGAACTAAAGGAAAGGGTTTATTCCGTAAGTCAATTGGAAACATACGCGCTTTGTCCATTTAAATATTTTGTGGAAAGAATTTTAAAGGTCCAAACGCTCAAAGAGCCTTCCGAGGAGATTGAACCCCTTGAAGTGGGGAATCTTTTACACAAAATATTATTTGAATTTTACGTAGAGCTTAAACGAAAAAGGCTTAAACTTGCCAATTGTTCGGAAGAAATATTTCAAAAAAGTCAAGAAATATTATTCGACATCGCGGAAAAAGAAATCGCCGAATCCCCTTTGATTAAAGGGTTAAACTTCTACGAGCGGGAAAAAATACTGGGAATAAAGGGAGAAAGAAGGCAATCGATTCTTTACAAATTTTTGGAATACGAACGAAAAAATAATCCCGGATACGAACCCGCCTATTTTGAAACGGTGTTTGGATTTAAAGACGTAGCTAATTCTTACCCTCCACTGAAAATTGAGAACGTAAAATTAAGAGGAATCATCGACAGAATCGAAATTAGCATGTCGGGCGAGTATTTCGACGTTGTTGATTACAAGACCGGCGGTAGAACTCCGTCCGGCAAGGACGTGGAAAAGGGGCTTTCTCTTCAGCTGCCGGTTTACCTTGCTGCCGCAAGCAATTTCGTAAATGCTCTGCCGCGTAAAATGTTTATTTATTCCTTGAAATATTCTTCGGATAAGTTTGGCAAAAAGCCCGTATTTACAAACGAAAAAAAAAGCGACGATTCGATAGCCTCGAAAAATCACGTTTTATTTAACTCTCTTAAATCCAATATCCCCAAATACGTTAACGGCATTGCGGAAGGACGATTTAATTTAAGCTCTTTGGAAGACCGAGAAAACAAAATTTGTTACAGGTGCGATTTAAGAGCTGTGTGCAGAGTGGACGAATTTTAACTACTCCATTTTAAATTAAGACAATAAAAATAAAATTAAATAAGAATTTGAATATGAAAAAATTAATTAAAAATGGTTTGGTTTTTACCGAAGGAAAATTACAAAAGACCAATATTCTGATTAGTGGCGAAATAATTGAACAAATTGGGCGCGACATTAACGACGCCCCTGAAATTATTGACGCAAACAATTGTTTGGTTTTGCCCGGAGGAATTGACCCGCACACACACATGGAATTAAACGTTGGCGCCTCAATTTCCTCGGATGATTTTTACACGGGGACCGTAGCCGCCGCATTTGGAGGAACTACTACAATAATAGACTACCCTACGCCACAACGCGGAGAAACTTTACGGAGTTCGTTCGATGAATGGATGGCAAAAGCCACTACCAAGTCGGTAATTGATTTCGGTTTCCATCTTACTGTTGTTGAAGTAAACAATCAAATTTTAAAAGAACTTGAAAGTATTCCCGAATGGGGAGTGTCAAGCATAAAAGTTTACATGGCTTACAAAAACATTCTCCAGCTTTCTGACGAAGAAATTTTCCAGGTGATGCAAAAGGCGGCGCAAAAAAATATTCTGGTGGAGGTTCACGCGGAAAATGGAGACATAATTGATTTTAACGTTAAAAGTCTGATTGAAGCCGGTAAAACCGCGCCCCAATTTCACGCGGTTAGCAGGCCTGCGACGCTGGAAGCCGAGGCGACAAAACGGGCAATTTTTATCGCCAACGCCGCTGGCGCAAACGTTTACATCGTGCACGTTACGGCGGAGGCTTCAATAAATGAAATAATTCAAGCCCGTAAAAACGGGTTGAAAGTCTTTGCCGAAACTTGTCCGCAATATTTGTTTCTAACAGATTCGCTGCTTTCTCTTCCCGACTTTGAAGGCGCAAAGTTCGTTTGCTCTCCGCCTCTAAGAAAAGCATCCGACAACGAGGCTCTTTGGAAAGCGATTGTAAAAAACGAAATTCAAACAGTTGCCACGGACCATTGCC
>JALWSN010000079.1 GCA_027080245.1 Ignavibacteriales bacterium
GAATTAAAATAATCCTCGTGCTCAGAAATCCCATTAAAACGGCGAGGCTCATCCATCCTTTGTGCAAAGGTTTTAAGAGTTTGGGGAAGAAAAACGCAGGCGACAAAAAAAGCGCAGAAGCCGCCCAAAAATAAACGTAAGCGCCGAGTTTTTGCCAGAGTAAATAAACTCCAATTAACGCAAAGGCGGCGCCTAAAGTAAATCCGAACTTTTTTAATTCCTTTGCATCGCTTTTGATATTTTTAATTTCTTCCAGAATCATTTTAATCCAACGCAAATAATTTTCTCCAATCAACCTCTTCGTCCAGCGGACGTTGATCTTTCTTGTCGAGCAAAAACGGACCTAACACAAGGTAGTCCATTTCCGTTCGCATGAAACATTTGTAAGCGTCCTCGGGCGTGCAAACAATGGGCTCGCCGCGCACGTTGAAGGAAGTGTTCACAATAACGGCGCAGCCATGCTTGCGTTCAAATGCGCTTAAGAGCTTGTGGTAAAGCGGATTTGTCCGTTCGCTTACCGTCTGAATTCTTGCCGAATAATCCACGTGCGTAACGGCAGGAATATCCGAACGGGGAACGTTGATTTTTTTAATCCCTTTTGCCTGCTCGGATTCTTTGCCGGGCAAAATACGTCGCTCCCTTTTTACGTCCGCCACCAAAAGCATATAGGGGCTTGGTCTGTCCAGCTCAAAATAATCGGAGACTTTTTCCTCCAAAACCGAAGGCGCAAACGGACGGAAGCTTTCCCTGAATTTGATTTTCAAGTTCATCTTCGATTGCATTTCGGGCGAGCGGGCGTCTCCTAAAATCGAACGATTGCCAAGGGCTCGCGGACCGAATTCCATTCTTCCCTGAAACCAGCCGATTACGTTCCCTTCCGCAATTAAATCCGCAGTTATTTCCGTCAGCTCGTCCCCTTTAAGTTTTTTGTATTCTATTTCGTTTTCGTCCAGATATTTTTTTATTTCTTCTTCGCAGAATTCCGGTCCCAAATAAGAGCCTTTCTGAAAATCGCTTTTTACGTCGGCGGTTCTTTCATTCCCCAAATATTGATGCCATGCAAACAACGCTGCTCCCAAAGCCCCGCCGGCGTCGCCCGCCGCGGGTTGAATCCAAACGTCCTCGAAAATTCCTTCTCTTAAAATCTTCCCGTTTGCCACGCAATTTAATGCCACTCCGCCGGCAAGGCACAAATATTTTTCGCCAGTCTCTTTACGTACGTGCCGCGCCATTCTTAGCATTATTTCTTCAGTAACTTCCTGAACGGAACGGGCGAGGTCCATTTCCCGTTGCGTTAGCTCCGTTTCGGGCGCGCGGGGTTCGCCGCCAAAAAGTTCGTTGAACTTTTCGTTCGTCATCGTTAAACCCGCGCCGTAATTAAAGTATTTCATGTTTAACTTAAACGAACCGTCCTCTTTCAAATCAATAAGTTCGTTCAAAATCAAATCTACGTATTTCGGCTCGCCGTACGGCGCCAGCCCCATTACTTTGTATTCGCCGGAATTAACCCGGAAGCCAGTGTAGTAAGTAAAGGCAGAATAAAGCAATCCGAGCGAGTGAGGGAATTTGATGTCCGCAAGCAATTCAATTTCGTTGCCGCGCCCAACGCCAAAACTTGTTGTGGTCCATTCTCCCACGCCGTCGGCGGTTAAAATTGCCGCGCGGGGAAACGGCGACGGGAAGAACGCCGAAGCCGCGTGCGATTGATGATGCTCGGGGAAGATAATCCCGCCCGAATAGCCCAGCTCTTTTTTAATGATTTCCTTAATCCACAATTTTTGCTTAATCCACAGCGGCAGGGCTTTGATGAACGAACGAACCCCCCTTGGCGCGTACGCCAAATACGATTCCAATATTCGCTCGAACTTAATGAACGGCTTGTCGTAAAAAGCCGTTAGCTCAAGGTCCGCGGGCGTTATTTTTGCGTAATCCAAACAAAATTTTGCCGCGTTTGAAGGAAAACCATGGTCGTGCTTCTTGCGCGTAAATCTCTCTTCCTGCGCTGCGGCAATTATTTCGCCGTCTTTAATTAAACACGCGGCGCTGTCGTGGTAAAACGCTGAAATTCCTAAAA
>JALWSN010000080.1 GCA_027080245.1 Ignavibacteriales bacterium
GATTAAAACCCGCTAAAAAACAAGAGATTACCACCAACGCCATTGCTTTTAGACTGGCAAAAAAGAAACTAAAACGGTTTAAAAGAAAATTAACTGGAGTATCTTTGGTTCCTGTGATTTTTCTTCTGTTTTCTCTTTCTACCTATGCCGGAGATGGGGACGTTCCTAAAAAAAACAACCCCTCTACAACCAACAAAGAATTAACAATAGAAAATTTAAAACAACTGTTAATTGAAGAGGGAGTTCAACACCACGAAATTGTTCTGCGACAAGCCGTATTAGAAACAGGATGGTTTAAATGTTCTTCTTGTTCTCTAAACCGAAATAATCTATTTGGTTTTTACTACAAAAAAAAATACATTTCATACGAGAACTGGCAGGAATGTGTTCGCTATTACAAAAGATGGCAAGACCGCCATTACAAGGGGGGGGATTATTATGACTTCTTAAAACAAGTTGGTTTTGCCACTAATCCTCAATACATTCAATTATTGAAAAGTGTAAATATCGATAAATAAAAAATTAATTTCCTTTAGAGCCAATTACCCTTTTGTAGTTTGGCTCTTTTTTCTTTTTAATCAGATAGAACGTTTTATCTATACTCGGTCTTGGATAAACTGGTGCCGGTCCTAAAGCATTAGGCTCTATTAACTCACCCTCTTCGTTAATAAGAATATAATGAGGTAAACTCTTTACATTATAATCTCTAAGTAAATTCACGTCCCCTTTGTAATACCCCGTTTTCCATTTAATTTGATGGTTTTTCTTTATAAAATCATCAAAATCTTTTTCGTTTTCGTCAACCCCTACACTTACAAAATCAACGTATTTATTATATTTTTTATACAATTCTTGCATAATATTCAAGTCTTGCACAGCAACTGGATTTTGGGAATTGAAGAATTGCAAATAAACGTATTTACCTTTTAAATCCTTTAAATGAATCGTATCCTTTTTTTGAGTAACTAACTCAAAATCAGGAGCTGTAGATCCGGGCTGTAATTTTATAAACTCTTTAAATATATTTCTTATAATTTTCTTGTGTTCTTCTATTTCAGTTCTCTTCTGTAATTGTTCTAACACTTCAACAATAGCATCAGCATTGTAATACCCTCTATAAAAGCCTTCATAAAGATTAAGAATTGTAACCAATTCTTTTATATTTTCATCTTTTAAAAATGGACTATTATCCAAAACTTCACTTAGTTTTTCGTAGCTATTGTAATCGTTTACCGCAAATTTTATTTTATCAATCAAACCTATATTTGTAATGAAGAAACCTTTAAAATAATTCGTAAAAAAAGTCATATACGCATCATTTCGATACAATATGGGCTTTTTGTTTAAATAAGTTTCAAACAAATATATCTTATTCTTCAAAATTCCCCTAGCGATATATAACTGTTCAATATCCGCAATCGTATATTGAATGTAATGGTGAAAATAGTCGTTATCAACGTTACTATATTCCTTGATAACCGTAACCTTAAAATCGTTGATTTCTTTTTTAAATTCATCATTCTGTAAAACAAGCCTTTGTAGCTTTAATGAATCGCCAAACAATAAATCATCAACTCTGTAATTAAACTCTAAAATCAACGTATTTATATCGTCCTTGGGTAAGTTTTCAAAAACCAATTCTACTTCATTCCCTCCTTGACGAATGTGTTCTCCTTTCGGAAAAAAGATATTGTATTCTTTTGTCTTACCATCGACATACATAAAACCAAACGTATTGCCAATTTCTATATAAACTTTTGCTGGCAAATCGGTATGAACCAAAAATTCGCAATTACCACTACTATCAATATAGGTTTTACCTAATTGTTTCTGCGTAAAAGTAATGTAATCATCATCTATATTAAAGACAACGTATTTCCCTTTGTATGCAGGTGCTTCAATTTTCAATAAACTTTGAGCTAGAACCACCTCAAAAGAGAACAACAACACTAATATAAATCCGATTTTTTTCATACTTCTTGACTTTACTAATCCAATAGACTCTTGACCTTATCGCATAAATCGTGCTAAAGGTTACATCTTTTATTGAAAATTATTTACGAA
>JALWSN010000081.1 GCA_027080245.1 Ignavibacteriales bacterium
GAAGGAATCAGTGCAACGTCCGCATCCCCCTTTTCAAGCGCACCGGAAACAAGCGAAGCCGGCTTTGCTTCCAACTCGGAAAGTATTTTTTCGCCCAGAGGGTAAACCGAAAGTCCGGCAAAAATATTTTTTGGGATTATTATTTTCATTTTCTGTTTTGGTTTTTGGTTCTTAGTTCTTGGTTCTTGGTTCTTGGTTCTTGGTTTGTTAATTTCAATATCTAAACAATTCGCTGCACATTTAATAATTTTTAACGCCATTTAACCGGCAATTAAATTCAATTAAAATTAATTTAACTCAAACTAAAAAGCCGCCTTTTCGGCGGCTCAAAAAAGTTAACGTAAGTTTTTGTCCTTTATTCTTGCGGCTTTGCCGGAAAGGTTTCGCAAATAATAAAGCTTTGCGCGTCTTACCTTGCCTTCGCGCAGCACTTCTATTTTTTGAATCTTAGGCGAGTTGTAAGGGAAAATCCTTTCGACGCCAACGCCGTTGGAAACTTTCCTTACCGTGAACGTTTTGCTCATTCCGCCGCCGCGAATGCTGATTACGTTGCCTTCAAAGGACTGGATTCTTTCTTTATTGCCTTCAATAACTCTTACGTAAACTTTGATTTTGTCGCCCGCTTTAAATTTGGGCAAATCCGTTCTAATTTGGTCTTCCACGAATTCTCTTAGTTTGTCCATTTCTCTTACTCCAATCTATTTATTTTTTTCCAATTTTCAGTTAAAATTTGAGATTGCTCTTCCTTCCACTTTTCAATTTCCTTAAAATTGCCCGAAAGCAACACTTCCGGGACTTTCATTCCCCTGAAATCAGCGGGTCTGGTAAAATTCGGCGCTTCGATTTTGTAGTCGTCCATTAAAGAATCTTTTAACGCCGATTCGCTGTCGTTCAAAACGCCGGGAATCAACCGCACAATTGAATCAACAATAATCAATGCAGGCAGCTCTCCGCCGCTAAGAACAAAGTTCCCAATGGAAATCTCGTCCGTCGCAAAATGCCGCCTAACTCTGTCGTCAATCCCCTTGTAATGCCCGGCGACAATAATAATATTTTCCGCGAGGGAAAATTTGTTTGCCATTTTCTGATTGTAAATTTTTCCGCCGGGCGTAGTAAAAATAATATGATCGTAACGACGTTCCGACTGAAGTTTTTCAATGCACTCAAAGAACGGCTCGGGTTTCAGCAGCATTCCCGGTCCGCCGCCAAACGGCTTGTCGTCTATTTGCTTGTGCTTGTCGTGCGCGTAATCCCTTAAATTGTGCAACCGGATTTCCACCTTCCCCTTTTTTTGCGCCCTTTTAACAATGCTGTTGTTCAAAGGGCTTAACATTAAATCCGGCACGGCGGAAATAATATCTATTCTCATCATCCTAATACTCAATATCGTCTTTCAATTTCAAAATGGCTTCTTTCAAGTTCACTTCTTCCACAAACTCGCTCGTAAAGGGAATTAAAACTTCCTCGCCGTCAAATCTTTCAAGCGCAAGAACGTCGTTTTGCTTCAAATTAATAATATCTCTCACTCTACCAAAGAACCGGTTATTTTTAACAACCTTTAAATTTTTCAAATCAGACAACAAAAACAAGTCGTCGTCCATTCCGGCAAAATCTTCGCCTCGAACAAAAATTTCCTTTTCCTTAAGGAATGAAACATCCTCGGAACAATCAAAATTTTTAAACTTAACGGCAATAAAATCTTTTTTAACTACAAAATCTTCTAAAACAAATCTTCTGTAATCGCCGAAAACAAAAACCCACACAACATTTTTTTCAAAGAAATCTTCCTTGAAAACCGGAGAGGGCAAAACTTTCAAATAGCCTTTGTTACCGTACGGAGTTAAAATCTTTCCTATGAAAAGATTCTTACCCACACGGACGCAAATTAGTCGAGTATTTTTAACATTGCGCGTTTACCGTCCTTTGCCGCAATAGCGGTAAGAAGGATTCTCATTGCCGAAGCGGTTTTACCCTGCTTACCAATAACTTTTCCGACGTCGTCCGGACCCACTTTAAGAGTAAGCTCAACAGTTTTTTCGTCGGGGCTGGATTGTTCAACCACAACGCTGTCGGGGTCGTCGACAAGGTGCTTAGCGATAAATTCAATAAATTCCTTCATAGGAGTACCTTTAATAATTATTAGAACAAGGGCGCTACTATTAGTTACCTAACGGACGGTGGATTATTCCTTTTCGTCCTTGGGTTCCTCGGAAACTGCGCTCTCTGCTTCCGAAGCATTTTCAGAATTTTCTATTTCAGTTTTTGTCTCTTCTGCTTCAGCTTTTGTTTCTTCAGTTTTTTCTTCGGCCTTTTTAGCTTCTTGCTTAACTTTTTTCTCGGCGGCTAACTTGGCTTCCTGCATTTTCTCCCATTCGGCCATCTTCTTTTCGATTACTTCCTCAGTCAATCCCTTTTTAATTAACTGATTTCTCATTAAAATTCCCTTTTTCCTTAAAAGGGTTTTAACTGTAATCGTAGGAATAGCGCCTACGCTTAACCAATACAAAGCTCTTTCTTCGTTAATGTCTATTGTAGCCGGCTCGGTTTTTGGATTGTAAAGCCCGATTGCTTCAATAAATCTTCCGTCTCTTGGCGAGCGGGCGTCTGCCGCCACCACTTTGTAAACAGGTTGTCTCTTCTTACCCATCCTTCTTAATCTTAACTTAACAGCCAAATTATTTATTCCTCCTATTTTTTTAGTTTAATCCGAAATTACTTAAATTAATCATTCCTTTATTATTTTTGAAACGCTTCATCATCTTTTGCATTTCCTTGTATTGCTTAATCAAGCGGTTCACGTCCTGAATGGAATTACCGCTTCCACGCGCAATCCTGCGCCGGCGGCTTCCGTTCAATATTCTCGGGTTCCGCCTTTCTTCTTTGGTCATCGATTGAATAATCGACTCAACCACAACCAATTGCTTATCGTCAATGTCGGCGTTCCGTAAAGCTTTATTTAAGCCGGGAACCATCGCCAGCAACGACTTCAACGAACCCATTTTTTTAATCATCCTAATTTGCTTCAAAAAATCGTCGAAGTCAAATTTATTGCTTAATAATTTCTTCTGCAGCTCCTCGGCTTCCTTTTCGTCAACTTGTTTCTGAGCCTTTTCGACGAGGGAAACAATATCCCCTTTGCCAAGAATTCTTGAAGCCAATCTGTCAGGATGAAAAATTTCAATCGTGTCAAGCTTTTCACCGGCGCTAATGAATTTAACCGGTTTGTTTACAACCGCTCTAATCGAAAGAGCGCAGCCACCGCGGGAATCGCCGTCCAATTTCGTAAGAACAATTCCATCGAATTCCACGCTCTCGTGGAAAGCTTTTGCGGAATTGACGGCGTCCTGCCCGGTCATCGAATCGACCACGAAAAG
This sequence comes from Ignavibacteriales bacterium, assembly GCA_027080245.1. GTDB lineage: Bacteria > Bacteroidota > Ignavibacteria > Ignavibacteriales > Melioribacteraceae > WFQV01. The sequence goes on from JALWSN010000081.1 coordinate 3,375, forward strand.
AACTTCGGTGGGATTGACGGCTTTTTTAATAGCCACAATCTCCCGCATCATCTCTTCATCCACGTGAAGCCTGCCCGCAGTGTCGATTATTACGGTGTTCAGCCCATTTTTCTTTGCGTAAACGATGGAATCCCTGGCTATTTTAACCGCGTCCTGCGAGCCTTCTACTGAGTAGACAGGCGCGTTTATTTGTGCGCCAAGTTGCTTAAGCTGCTCAACGGCCGCCGGGCGGTAAACATCCGCCGCCGTCAACAATACCTTTCGCTTAAGCTCAGTTAAATGCCTTGATAATTTTGCGCTGAAAGTAGTTTTGCCAGACCCCTGCAATCCTACAATTAAAATGACGGTAACGCCCGTGGGATTAAGCGTAAGCCCTTTGCTGCTTCCGCCCATTAACTTGGTTAGCTCGTCGTAAATAATTTTAGTTACAAGCTGCCCGGGCGTAACCGAGGCAAGAACCTCCCTTCCAAGCGCCTTTTGCTTAACGTCGTCGATAAATTGCTTGGCTACTTTGTAATTTACGTCAGCATCTAAAAGAACACGACGAATTTCCCGAAGAGTATCCGCAATATTATTTTCTGTTAATCTTCCCTGACCGGTTATTTTTTTCAGGGCTTTTTCGAATTTCAGCGTTAAATCTTCGAGCATCGTCTCCTAATCAATAAAATATAATAAAAATCTATTACGAATTCAAATATTATCCTTTCTTAAGCGCGTTAGCTCCTGAAACAATTTCAAGAATTTCTTTGGTAATTGCCGCCTGTCTTGCTTTGTTAAATGTTAATTGTAAGGAATGAATCAATTCCGTAGCATTTTCAGTAGCCATGTCCATCGCCGTCATTCTTGCGCCCAATTCCGCCGCGTAAGAATCCAACAGAGAACGCCACAGCTGAGCCTTTAGATGCCGCGGAACAAGCCTTTGAATTATCTGAAACTTGTCCGGCTCAAAAATGTAATCGGCGGTTAGTTCCTCTTCGCCTTCGTCCAGTTTTTCAGCTTCCAACGGCAACAATTGCTCCACTTTCAAAATGTGTTGAATAATCGACTTAAATTGATTGTAAACAATAAAAACTCTGTCGAATTCGCCTTTGGAAAATTTAGCTGAAAGCTCGTTTACAAGTCCCGAAGCGAAAGAAAATTCTAATTTAGAAAATATTCCGGGATAAGCCCCTATAATGTTCAAATTTTTGTTTTTAAAATAATCGTGCCCTTTTTTACCAATGAAGTAAAAATAAACTTCGCCCGTTTCGAATTGCTCTTTGAAATCGTTTTTAAGCAATTCTTCCACCTGACGGATGATGTTCATATTAAATCCGCCGCAAAGACCCCTGTCAGAAGTCAAAACAACCAGAGCAATTTTACGGGGCTGCCGAATCTGTAGCAAAGGCAAATCAACATTCTTTTCGATTTTCAACAAATGTCCCAGCATGCTCGCGATTTTACGCGAATATGGACGAGCGTTAATAATATTTTCCTGAGCTCTTCTCAGGCGCGCCGCAGCTACCATTTTCATTGCCCGCGTAATCTGCTGCGTGCTCTTTACGCCTACAATTCTTCTTTTTATTTCGCGTAGTGTGGCCATTTAATTTTATTCTTCAGATTTCTTGAATCTTGTTAAAAATTCCGTAACGGCTTTTTTGATTTTCTCAGCCGTCTCGTCGCTCAACACTTTGGTTGAACGAATATCTTCCAATACTTCGGCGTACCTTAATTCGACGTATTCAAGGAATTCCTTTTCGAAGCGTTTTACGTCCCGAACCGGAATGTCTTGAAGGAATTCGTTCGTGCCGATGAAAACGCTAACAACCTGCTTTTCAACCGGAACCGGTTCGTACTGCCCCTGTTTTAGCAACTCAACCAATCTTTCACCTTTGGAAAGCGTGCGTTGAGTGGCTTTGTCCAAATCCGAACCGAACTTAGCGAAAGCTTCCAACTCTCTGTACTGAGCCAAATCCAATTTGAGCGAGCCGGCAACTTTCTTCATCGCTTTAATTTGCGCGTTGCCGCCCACGCGGGAAACGCTTATTCCCACATTAATCGCCGGTCGAACGCCGGCGTTAAACAAGTTCGGCTCAAGGTAAATCTGTCCGTCTGTAATTGAAATTACATTGGTCGGAATGTAAGCCGAAACGTCGCCCTGCTGTGTTTCAATAATCGGCAAAGCCGTTAAACTTCCGCCGCCAAGTTCATCGCTCAGCTTCGAAGCCCTTTCGAGCAATCTTGAATGCAAATAGAAAACATCGCCGGGGTAAGCCTCTCTTCCCGGAGGTCTTCTTAACAAAAGGGAAAGTTCGCGGTAAGCCGCCGCTTGTTTGGAAAGGTCGTCGTAAATTACCAGCGCGTGACGGCCCGAATCCCTGAAAAATTCTCCCAAAGTAGCGCCCGCGTAAGGAGCAATGTACTGAAGCGGCGCAGGGTCCGAAGCCGAAGCTACTACCACGGTAGTGTAATCCATCGCTCCGTATTCTTCCAATTTAGCCACCACTTGCGCAATCGTGGAATTCTTTTGACCGATTCCGACGTAAATGCAATAAACCGGCTCAACGCCGTATTTCTTAGCTTCTTCAGTATGAGTGTATTTTTGGTTAATTATTGTGTCGATCGCAATTGCGGTTTTTCCCGTTTGCCTGTCGCCAATTATTAACTCCCTTTGCCCGCGCCCTATTGGAATCATTGCGTCGATTGCTGTAATTCCCGTTTGCAAAGGTTCCTTTACGGGTTGACGCGCGATAACGCCAAGCGCCTTTCTTTCGATTGGCATGTATTTACCATGCTCAACGGGTCCCTTGCCGTCGATTGGTTCGCCTAAAGGGTTAACCACGCGGCCCAGCATGTTTTCCCCAACGGGGAAGGAAGCGACTCTCTTCGTACGTTTTACAGTGTCCCCTTCCTTAATTTTAAAACTCTCGCCGAAAAGCACACAGCCAACGTTGTCTTCCTCAAGGTTCAACACCATTCCCATTACGCCGTGCGGGAATTCCACTAACTCGCTCGCCATCACGTTGGACAAACCGTAAACGCGCGCAATACCGTCGCCAACTTGCAGCACAGTGCCCACGTCGTAAAGTTCAACTTCCGAATCGTAACCGGCAAGTTGTTTTTTTAATATTGCAGATACTTCTTCTGGTCTAACTTCCGCCATTTGAAATCCCTTAAATGTTCTCTAATTTAGTTAAAAACACTTTTCTCTTCCAACAACAATTTGCGCAAAGTTTTAAGCTGATTTTTAACCGAGGCGTCTATTACCGTATCCTTTAGCTTCACAGTAAAACCGCCAATAATCCGTTCGTCAACTTTGTATTTGGCTCTTACCTTTTTGCCTGAAAACTCGGACAATTTACTCTCCATCTTTTGTTTTTCGACATCAGGCAGTTCCACTGCCGTGGTAACAGTAATGTTAATAATTCCCAGCTTTTCGTCGCGCAATTCAATAAAGCGAGAAACAATATCCGTAAACAAGTTATCCCTGTTTTTTTCAATAATGAATTTGAGAAAATTTAACGAAATCTCTGAAATTCTGGATTGAAAAATTTCCGTCAGAATGGAAATTTTCTTTTGCGGATCGATAATAGGACTTGCGATTGTTTTACGCAACTCCCTTGAATCCTTAAGCGTGTTCAACGCAAACTCCATATCCTTAGCCACAGTATCGAAAGCGTTCTTGCTTTCAACCAATTCCATTAAAGCTTTAGCATAACGGGTCGATACGCCAAATTCACTCATTTGTTTACTCGCTAATTTTTAGAAATCTCGTCAATATGTTTATTGACAAGTTTAATTTGCTTTTCTTTGTCAAGATTTTCTTTAATAATCTTTTCAGCCGCTTCAATTGCAATATCGGCGACCTGCTGTTTTAATTGAACAAAAGCTTCTCTGTTCAATCTTTTAATTTCAGCCGCGGCGTCGTCCAATATTTTTTTAGCTTTATCTTTGCTGTCCTGAATAATTTGATTCTTCAGGTTCTCGGCGTACTCGCGGCTTTGCTCAATAATTTTTTGAGCTTCCTGTTCGGCTTTTACCAGATTAGCTTGATTTTCGGCAATCAGCTCCTCGGCTTCTTTTCTTGCTTTTTCGGCTTGTTCAAGGGAATCGCGAATGTTTTCTTCCCTCTGTTTTAAGGAATCCAGAATTGGTTTCCACGCCATCTTCTTAAGCACAAAAAGAAGGAAAAGGAACGTAACCGTCGTCCAGATAATCACGCCCGGATTAATATCCAACGGGCTTCCGGCCGCTTCGCCGGCAAAAGCCAACAACGCAATATTGTTTAATAATAGCATTTTAATATCCCAATATTACTTCTAAAGAACGCAATATTACGTTCAAATTACTTAAGCGCCAAAAGAATACAAATAACCAATCCAAACAGCGCAATACCTTCGATAAGAGCGGCAGAAATAATCATCGACGTACGGATATCGTTAGCGGCTTCGGGCTGCCTTCCCGTTGCGTCCATTGCCGAACTTCCAATTTTACCAATGCCGATACCTCCGCCAATAACCGTCAAGCCGGCTCCGAAACCAGCGGCTAAAAATGCAAATGTTGCAGGATCCATTTATTTCCTCCTTAATTTAATTTAGTTAATTAATGTTCTAAATGCATTGCCATTCCAATAAACAATGCGGTTAAAACCGTAAAAATGTAAGCTTGAATAAATGCAACTAAAATTTCCAACAGTTCAATAAAAAGCGCAAAGGCAACCGAAACAGGCGCCACGAAATATGTGTGCAAAATAAAAATCAATCCTATTAAAGCAAAAATAACCGTATGCCCCGCAATCATGTTGGCGAACAACCTGACCGCAAGAGCGAAAGGCTTAGTGAAAAGCCCTAAAAATTCAACCACAAACATAATAGGCAAAAGCAGCGAAGGAATTCCGTGCGGAAGCATAGCTTTGAAATAGCCGAAAAATCCGTATTTGCGCATTCCCGAAGCTTGAATTACAAGAAACGAAATTGTCGCAAGTG